>JALEZF010000104.1 GCA_022773025.1 Clostridium sp.
ACTCTTCCAAGGAGAATACTAAACTATAAAACTCCAGAAGAACTATTTGAAATGTATCTAGATAAAATCTATGCAATCTAAGTAAATTCAAGTATTTAAGTCATAAACAGAAATTAGTTCAATTTGTTATTGCAATTTATACTAAAATTTTTTTGATTAAGATGTATATTATTTCTGTATTGAGTAAATACTTATAAATGTAAAGTAATTACCCAATCTAATATAAGTTGACTTATATTAGACTCTCCCCCATTTTATTTATATAATCTCCTAAAATCCCTCTAGCTTAGTTGTTAGAGGGATTTTTTTAAATCAATTCTTTTCTTATAAGGTCTAAAGCATTCATAGCTGCTCTAGATCTAACCTTATTCCTATTTCCTTGGAAATTAAACTTTTCAGCTCTAACCTTTCCATCATTGTAGATTCCTACATATACAAGTCCTACAGGTTGCTTCTCACTGCCGCCTCCAGGCCCTGCGATTCCTGTTATGCTTACTCCTATATTAGAACCTGTCCTTTTAGCTATGCCCTCTGCCATTTCTATGGCCGTTTCTTCACTTACAGCCGTATACATATCCAAGGTTTCCTTTTTAACCTTTAAAGTCCTCATTTTTGCTTCATTGGTATAAGTCACAGCTCCTTCAAGAAATACTTCTGAAATTCCTGGATAGTTTACAAGCATGGATGAAACCATACCTCCTGTACAGGATTCTGCTAAGGATATAGTTTTATTCTTTAATATTAAGAGTTTTGCCACCTCATCCTCTAGTGTGGTGTCTCCCTCTCCATATATATATTCATTTAATCTACTTCTTATTTCCTTTTCCATAGGATATATAAGTTTTGAAGCTTCTTCCTCACTATTAGCTTTTGCTGTGATTCTCAAAGTCACATCCATTTCTTTTGCATATGGAGCAACGGTTGGATTTGTTTGCCCTTCTATTATATCATCTAAAACTTCTGCCATACGACTTTCACCTATTCCAAAAAGTCTAAGTACCTTGGAATAAAGAATACCATCACTTATCTTTTCAAGATATGGCTTAACATAATCATTAAACATAGGTTTCATCTCTTTTGGTGGCCCCGGAAGTATAATGATAGCTTTTCCTTGACTGCCTTTTATAATTGCACCTGGTGCTGTTCCATTTGGATTTGGAAGTATCACTGCATCCTCAGGAAATAATGCCTGTTTTTTATTATTTTCACTTAGAGGTCTTCCAAGCTTTTCAAAGTAGTCTTTTATATAATCAAAAGATTCTTTATGTAGTACAAGATCCTTATTAAAGAATTTGCAAGCCATCTCTTTAGTCATATCATCCTTCGTTGGTCCAAGACCTCCAGTAGTTATTATAAGGTCACAATCATTAAAAGCATCTTTGAAAGCTCCAAGGATCCTCTCTTCATTATCCCCAACAGTCCTCTGCCTATATACATTCATTCCAAGTGTAGCTAACTCTTTGGCCAAAAATTGACCATTAGTGTTTACAATGTCTCCTAAAAGTAGTTCCGTTCCTATTGCGATTATTTCAACATTCATATTATAACCTCCCTTTAATAACATGAAATTCTTCATATCTAAAATATCTATTACTAATTACTATTAATTATGCCACAAATTTTTCCATTGTAAAGTAATCATATCATAATAGAAAAAACTGTTCAATGCTATAGTTTCCCACAACACTGAACAGTTTAATATATGAAAAAACTCTTCTCTTCTACTTTGAGGTGCGCACGGTAGCTTGTTTAATACAGATTTTTCTACAATCGTAGAGGTGTCCATTACTAAATACAATATATCAATTGAATGTTACTAGTCTGCTATATATGCTATTCATTGACTATATGAGTATAACAATGATTACCGCAAAAGAGAAGAGTCTTTTGCCATAGTTATGTTTTAAAGTTTTTATAAAAATAAGTTTTAACCCCAAAATCCAAATTCTATGGATTGCTCTGCCAATTATTGTTTATGGTAGACTGTTTTTTGTTTGTTCTGTTATGATTTTTTCCTTCTTCGCTAGTTATAGGAGTTTGATAGTTGCATTTTTCCATTCTAGCTCTCTTATTGTCCGGCTGACTATCCTTTGGCATATAACTCCCCTCCTAATCATAATATATTGGATTTGCTTTTTTGTTCCCACTTTTTGCAGCCATACCTTGAATTTCTGGTACAGGTGGCTGATCATTTTTAGGGAACTTTTGCTTATGATTGCTTTCAGTTCCATGAGGATCGCTTGGATCTGGTCTACGCATACCCTTTTTTGCCATATTCACATCCTCCTTCAAATTTTATTTACAATACTATTTTGCTATAATTTCATTTTTATATGCCAGTAAATTTACTCCAATAAACTTTATTTTTGAAAATCTTCAAAATGATTAATTTCAAAAAATAAAAAAGGCCAGCTACTTTCAAGTTGATACTCTGTGCATTAATGTATAAAGCTCATATCTGAAAGTTTTGCTGACCTTAAAATCCTATTTTAAAATTTTTATTTAAGTTCTGATAAGGCAAGTGCTACTGCTCCTGCAACTCCTGCATCTCCGCCAAGTTTGGCCGGTTCTATTCTGCAGCTTTCTGCCATAGATTTTAGACTTCTTTCTTTTACAACTTTCTTTACAGTGTCAAACACTATATCGCCCCCTTTGCTTACCCCGCCTCCGATGACTATAATTTCTGGATCAAAGATATTTACCACATTAGCTATACCTATACCTAAATAGTTTAAAGCTTCATCTAATATAGCTTTTGCAATCTTGTCCCCATTTTTTTCCTCTTTGAAAACTTCAAAAGAAGTTACATTTTCATATTGAGATAAGGATGTTTCTTCTCCTCTTTCTAAGGCTTCTTTTGCTCTTTTAGCTATAGCTGTTCCTGATGCCACAGCTTCAATGCATCCATAGTTTCCACAGTTGCATCTTGGACCATCTGGCACTATAGTAGTATGTCCTATTTCTAAAGCATTGCTTGTACTTCCTGAATATAGCTTACCATTTATGATAGCTCCACCACCGATTCCCGTGCTTACAGTTATATAAACCATATTAGTTGTTCCTTTTCCAGCACCTAAAAGGTGTTCTCCTAAAGCTGCTACATTTGCATCATTTTGAAGATATGAAGGAACATTAAATTTCTCACTTATAGGTTTCACTAAGTTAAAATTTTTGAATGGAAGGTTTGAAGCTTCAATTATAGTTCCTTTTACAGAATCTAATGGTCCAGGTGAACCTATTCCTATGGATTTTAATTCTCCATCTTCTACTTTTCCTTGGTTTTTTAAATCTTCTATGACAGATATAATTCTATTTAAAATATGTTCTTCCCCTACATTTGCTTCTGTTGCTACAGTTTTCTTTATTAATATATTACCTTTCAAATCGGCTAAAGCACCACAAATCTTTGTGCCTCCTAAATCTATTCCTATTACGTAACTACTCATCCTTCTACCCCCATAGTCAATAAATTATTATCAAAATTATTATATCATAGAACTTTGTGTATCTTAAAGCTAAACATAAAACTAGCTTTTAAAAAAGCTAGTTTTGAGAATTTTTCTATGATGTTATCTTCTTACTGCTTTAATCTCCCACTGACCTGGCGCAGTATTTTCATAACAAATATCGAAATTATTTTCCTTTAACATGGTGTAAATCATATTAAAATTTTGTTCATTCATATCGTTTAGCCTTAGTACAAAATTATCCTTCATATCTACAACACCCATATAATCATAAATATTGCTATAATCCATTAATCCTAAATCTCCTGTCACATCTAGTCGATAATTTGACATATATATCTCCTCCATATCAGCACTTACAATTAATATATGAAACCATAGGTGTATTTTATCCATTTTTCTTTCAATAAATTCCTTGAAAGGATAAAAAAATAAGATGCCGTCCGTTTAAAACAGCATCTCATTTCGATTTTATATAAATCTAAAGTTGCAAATATGCTTTGATATTTATTTTATGCTTCGTTCCTAATAGCTTTTGCTGCATCTATTATCTTCGCAGCTTCCATAGCAGGGACTTCTTCGTATCTTTCAAATTTCATAGTGAAGCTTCCTCTAGCTTGAGTTGTGGAACGTAAGTCTGTAGCATAAGTAAGCATTTCACTTTGAGGCACTTCTGCTACTATAACTTGCAAATCATCCATAGCTTCCATTCCTAAGATTCGTCCTCTCTTCTTGTTGATACCGCCCATGATATCTCCCATGTAGTCCTTCGGTACTGTAACTTCTACGTGCATAACCGGCTCTAAAAGTATAGCATCTGCTTTTTCCATTCCTTTTTTGAAAGCTAATGAAGCTGCTACTTTAAATGCCATTTCTGAAGAATCTACTGGGTGAGAAGATCCATCGTGTAAAGTTGCCTTTATCTTTATAACTGGATATCCTGCCAAGATTCCATGTCTCATACACTCCTTAAGTCCCTTTTCTACAGCTGGTATGAAATTTCTTGGAACAGCTCCGCCAACAACCTCATCAACGAATTCTAATTCTTCCATTCCGTCTACTCTAGGTTCAAATTTAACCCATACATCACCATACTGTCCATGTCCTCCTGACTGTTTCTTATGCTTACCTTGAACATCAGCTACCTTTCTTATAGTTTCTCTATAAGGTATCTTTGGTAATTGAAGGATTACTTCTGCACCATATTTTGTTTTTATCTTGCTTGCTATAATATCTAGATGAGTTTCTCCCATTCCACATATTATAAGCTCAGCATTTTCTATATCCCTTGTCACTTTAAAAGTTGGATCTTCATCCTGAAGCTTTGTAAGAGCTGATGAAATTTTATCATCATCGCCTTTAGCCTTAGGTAAAACTGCCATAGACATAATTGGCTCTGGGAAATTCATCTTATCATAAACTACAGGACTCTTCTTACTGCATAGAGTATCTCCTGTTTCTGTAAATTGAAGCTTTGCAACGGCTGCTATATCTCCAGCTATTACTTCCTTTACTGGGACTTGAGTTTTTCCTCTTAAGAAGAATATATTACCTAGCTTTTCTTCTTTTTCTTGATTAGAATTATACACTATATCATCTGATTTAACTTTTCCTGTTATAACTCTAAATATAGACATCTTTCCTACAAATGGATCTGCAATAGTCTTTACAACCATAGCTGAGAATGGATCATCCTCGTTTATCTTAACGAATTTTTCTTCTCCACTCTTAACATCTACAGCCTTTTGAGGTATAGCATATTCTGGTGATGGGAAACATTCAATGATTCCTTCAACAAGGGTTTTCATCCCTATAACTTTTAATGCAGAACCACACATAACTGGCGCTATGTCTCCACTTGCACATCCTTCTATAAGCCCTTTATAAATCTCTTCGTCACTAAGTTCTCCTTCACTAAAATATTTATCCAATAATACTTCGTTTGTTTCTGCCACTGCCTCCATAATCATCTGCTTACATTCATCAATCTTATCCACAAGTTCTTCTGGAATAGGACCTTCTTCCATATCATGTGTCTTAGGGTTATAAAATCTTGCTTTTCTAGATATAACGTTTACTACCCCTTTAAAATCATTTTCGCTTCCTATTGGATACTGTATAGGAACTACAGATATTCCAAATGCATCTTTAAGCTGAGTTAAAACTTTTTCAAAATTACTATTTTCTCTATCTAATTTATTTATAAAGAATGTTCTTGGAAGCTTAATCTTATTTACATAGCTCCAAGCTTTTTCTGTACCAACTTGTATTCCGGATACTCCAGATACTACTATAGTTGCCACATCAACTGCTCTCATACCTTGAATTGATTCTCCGACAAAATCGAAATATCCTGGTATGTCTACTAGATTAACTTTTACATCTTCCCACTCAAATGGTGTTATTGTAGCAGAAATTGAAATTGCCCTTTTCTTTTCTTCTGGATCAAAGTCGCTTATGGTTGTTCCATCTTCGATTTTCCCCAAACGGTCTGTTGTCTTTGTGTAATACAAAAGTGCCTCTGCCAATGATGTCTTTCCTGCTCCGCTGTGTCCAATTATGCCTACATTCCTTAGATGCTTGGTTTTATATTCTTTCATAGTAAAACCCTCCTAGCATAAAATTAGATTATTAATACTTTAATTCTATATAAAATATTAATTTTCCTTCAAAATTCGTTAAATGTTCTGAAAATTTTAATAATAATCTTTATCTAAAAAAGTTCATACTCTAGCATATTCTTCTTATAATAATATTTATTACCTCTCAATATTTTTTTATACACTTTTTCTATTTTAGAATTCAAATCTATTTACAATTTAAAATAAAAAAGCCTGGGCTTTTTAATGCTCCTTGTTTATTTAACAAAGATCATATCATTGCCTAGGCTTTAATAATATATTTTAGAAAGTCCCTACAGGATTTTCTTTTATCTATATTTAAATTATTTTTACGAAAAAAAAAGTGGCTCCGCGAAAAGGATTCGAACCTTCAACCTATCGGTTAACAGCCGAGTGCTCCACCGTTGAGCTATCGCGGAATGCCTGACCTGGCGACCACCTACTCTCCCACAGAGCCTCCCCTGCAGTACCATCAG
>JALEZF010000024.1 GCA_022773025.1 Clostridium sp.
GATTTAAAATTCATAGTGAAGATGATAAAATATGTCTGTCGGTATTATATTAAACCGAACAGAGAAAATATTTATATTAAGTTTCAACTCATATCCTTAAAGGAATGAGAGTGAGGAGGATTTTTTATGCAAAGTACTAAAGTAAACACTACAAAAAATGTTAGACAGCTTGTGGTTGTGGGCTTATTAGCAGGAATAATACTGTTCTTAGGATTTAGTGGACTAGGCTTTATTCAACTTCCAATAGCAAAAATAACAATTGTCCACATACCAGTAATGATAGGAGCGCTTATAGAGGGACCGAAAGTAGGACTTATTTTGGCCTTCATATTTGGAGCATCTAGCTTATATCAAAGCATGGTGGCACCTACATTATTATCATTTGCCATAATAGACCCAAGGGTATCAATACTTCCAAGACTTTTAATACCTATAACTTGCTATTTTGCCTATAAATTTATAAAACTTAAAAATGAATCAATAAGAGTTGGACTAGCTGCTTTGATCGGCTCTCTTACTAATACTGTTGGATTTTTAGGCATGATATTTATGTTATACTTAGACCAATATGCAGAAGCATATAAACTAGCTATATCAGGGGCAAAAACAGCAATAATGAGTCTTGTATATACAAATGGAATCATTGAAGCAATTGCATCAGCCCTTATAACATCGGCTATTGTAGTTGCAGTGAAAAAGATAAGAAAATAATTAACATATCATAAAAACAGCTTATCCTTAAAGTGGATAAGCTGTTTTTTATGTTTACATTAATTTAATTGTTTGGATTTTCAGGAAGAATTAATGCGCATACAAAATAAAGAATTACACCAGAACCATAACTTAGACATAGTATAGTCCAAAGAATTCTAACTATAGATACATCTAGATTAAGATAATCGGAAACACCGGAACAAACACCACATAAAATTTTATTTTGACAATTTTTATATAACTTTTTACCCTCATTCATTATAAACTAATCACTCACCAACTTTATATTATATTAATATCATATATTTAGAAAATATATATGTAAAGAATTAAATAAATATATTAAAATTATAAGTATAAATATAAGACATATATGGAATAACACAAAGTTATCTATAAAAAAATAAGTATTAGAACTTTCGTATTAATTTTAGAAATCTAAAAAGGGGTGGATTCTATGATGGCGCTTTCTATAACAGGGGTAATAACTACACTTATAATATTTTTGTGTGGATTTTTCATTCAAGCTTTAAGTGAGAATACCGTATTTTACGGAGCAAGAATACCTCTTGGAACTAAGGAAAGAGATGATTTTAAAGCTATAGATAAAATCTATAAGAAGAGATGGACAGTGTTTAGTCTAGCCATAATGGTTCTTATGATAGTATTAATGTTTCTGTCATCTGAGAGGTTCATAATGGCAATATTCATGGCATGCATATTTGGACAACTTATAGCCATGACTTTAATATTTAGCAAAGCTAATAAAAAAGTAAGAGAAATAAAAGAGAAAGAGAATTGGAAAAATAGTTTTTCTCCTAATATAGTTGTAGTAAATAAGAGAAATAATAGCGTCAGGAAGATACCATCTGCTAAGAAGTTCCTTATTCCAGTAATTATGGTCATTGTGAACTTTATAGTGCTTATTTTAAAGTATGAATCTCTTCCTGAAACAGTGCCTCTTCATTACAATTTTAATGGAGTAGCAGATAGATGGGGAGCAAAGGAGAGCTTTGGAACTTTTTTTGAAACAACATTGATGCTACCAATTATAAGTTTGGCTATGATAATTTTCTTCTACATTGTTTATAAAATTATAATGAAAGCTAAGGAAATAGATAATGGTGGAACCTTGGAGGAAATAAGAATTAGAAATGAAAATAATAAACTTTTAGGAGCCTCTGTAGCTATAGGTGGAGCTATCACAACTACTTTGACTTTTATGATGATAAGTTTAACTATGACAGATATATTAAGTTTTAAATGGATTTGGATAGGGGATTTTCTTCCTATGGGAATCTTCATTGTTTACATCATAGTTAAAAGTATCAACTTGCGAAAAGTTACTGCTATATCTGATGGAAATGAAAGTGAAAAAATTATTATAAATAGAGACGATGATGACAATTACATCATGGGACAGTTTTATTACAATAAGGATGACCCTTCAGCTTTTGTTCCAGCAAGAGTTGGTATAGGATGGGACATGAATTTAGCCTCTAAGAGAGGAAAAATAGCAGCAGTAATCACAGCTGCTATAATAGTAGCATCTGTAGGAATATCTATATGGGCAACTTCCTTTAGCACTGATGTTACTATTACAGTGAGTGATGAAAATTTGAGCATAAAAGGGTCTTATGGAGTAAATATAAGCCGTAAAGATATAGAAAGTGTAATTCTTAGAGAAGCTATACCGAAAATAAAACTAAGAGTAGGTGGTACAGCTATAAATAATAAAAAATACGGAAATTTTGATGTAGAGGGCTACGGTAAAGTTAAGTTTTACATCGAAGATTCATCAAAACCTTGTATAGAAATACAAGATAAATCAGGAAGGTTTTTCTTTATAAATTATGACAATGAAGATGACACAAAGAGTCTCTATGATAAGCTCAAAATTTAAGGTCCCCTAAAGGGACTTCTTTTATTTTTCGTGGTATAATTTTTAGTAGAATATTAAAACTATTAGTAAGTTTAAAAAAATACGGAGCGATAAAGATGAAAGAATTATATGATGAAATAAATTATCATTTATTAAATGATGAAAAACCATCTACATATATGAACAAGATTTTAGACGAGGGGAAATTAAAAGAATATCCTTTTAATATAATAGGAGATTTAAAAAATATTCCTCAGAATCTAAAATATCACCCAGAAGGTAACGTATGGAATCATCTTATGATAGTGCTAGATGAAGGTGCGAAAAATAGGAAGTACAGCGATTATAAAAGGGAGTTTATGATGTCTCTTTTGCTTCACGATATTGGAAAAACCACAACTACAAAAATGAGAAGGGGAAAGTGGACCTCCTATGACCATGACACAGTTGGAGCAGATCTATCAAAGGAATTTTTAAATAATTTTGGAGAGAGCGAGGAATTTATAAATATGGTGTCTTCTGAAGTTAGATATCATATGCATTCTCTATTTGTAGCAAATAATCTTCCTTTTGCAGATATAGAGGGAATGATAAAAAATACATCATTAAAAGAGCTTACTTTGGTGACTCTAAGTGACAGAATGGGAAGGGCCGAAATGGATGAAGAGAAGATAAAGGAAACTAAAGAAAACATACAAAAGTTTGTTGATATAGTAAGTGAAAAATATAATATTAAAAAGCCAGAAATTCCGACCCTCAAATAGAGGGTTCTTATGCTTAAGGAGATGGACAAGACTTCTATGGGGATTGAATAACAAACTAAAGTTGTAGTTTAAATGGAGGGAAAAATGAAATTCTTAAAAGATAAAAAGAAAGTATTTGTGTTGATATCAGCTATATTGATAGCATCATTGATTATTTATTTGACAAAGGATAGTATAATAGGTTTCTATAACCTTTTAATAGATAGAGATAAATTAAAGGCTTATTTACAGTCTTTTGGATATTGGTCTTGGGCGGTATTTTTTATATTGCAGATACTACAAGTTGTCATATTTTTTATACCAGGAGAGGTTATTCAGGCAGCTGGAGGATATGTATTTGGAACTCTATGGGGCACGGTGATATCATTTTTCGGAATAGGGGTTGGATCCTACATATTATTTTTAGTAAGCCATAAGTATGGGAGAGGTTTTGTTGAGAAAGTTGTACCTCAAGACCTCCATGAAAAAATAGAGAAGATTCTTCACAAAAAGCGTAAAGAGATGACAAAGGAAGAAGAAAAAGAATTCATTAAAAAAAGAGAAAAGGTTCTTGCTTTTCTCCTTTACCTCCTTCCGGGAATGCCAAAAGATTCTCTTGTTTTAATATTTGGACTTACGGAAATGACACCTTTTGAATTTATAACTTTATCAATGGGAGCCAGGATACCAGCCCTTGCTATATCCTGCTACTTTGGTGCCAATATTGCCAGTGGAGAGCATGCCAAAGCCATAGTTGTTGGGTCTATAGCATTGGTAGTAGTTCTTATAGGCATATTTTATAAGGATAAAATATTAAAAAAGCTTGAAGAAATATAGATTTTATAATAACATTGGGTGCAAATGTGGCCAATATAATGTATAATATAAAATTGAAATTAAAAAATTAGGAAATAATAAGGAAGGATGAAACCATGGAGGTATATTTTGATAATGCGGCTACTACAGCTCCTTATTGTGAAGTTGTAGAGGAAGTAGCATATGCCATGAAGAATTATTATGGTAATCCATCATCAGTACATAAATTGGGAATTATAGCGGAAAAAAAGCTTACTTATGCTAGAGAAAGTCTTGGAAGTCTTATAAATGCAGATAAAGATGAAATCATCTTTACATCTGGCGGAAGTGAGAGTAACAATTTTCTTTTGAAAGCTTTTTTAAAGCCAGGAGCTCATATAATAACTACAAGAATAGAACATCCAAGTATACTGAATACAGTGAAAAGCCTAGAAGAAGATGGCATAGAAGTTACATATATAGATGTAGATAGTAGTGGAAGAGTTAATGTAGAAGCTTTAAAATCTGCTTTAAAGAAAGAAACCGTATTAGTTTCCATTATGGCAGTAAATAATGAAATTGGCATTATTGAAGACCTAGAGACTATAGGTGAAATTGTAAAATCTCAAGGTAAAGCTAAATTTCATGTAGATGCAATACAAGGATATGGGAAGATTCCTATAGATGTAAAGAAGCTTCATATAGACCTTTTATCAGCTAGCGGACATAAGATTCATGGCCCTAGAGGCATAGGCTTTGCTTATGTAAAAAAGAACCTTATACCAAGACCTCTAATTTACGGAGGAGGGCAAGAACATGGCATAAGGTCTGGCACAGAGAATGTGGCAAATGCTTTAGGTTTCGCAAAAGCTGCAGAGATAGTTAAAGTAAGTTTTAAAGATAATTATGAAAAAGTGACAGCAATAAAAAAGCATTTTATTGAAGGATTATCTAGGTTTAAGGATATATCTATAAATAGTCCTTTAGAAGAGGGATTTTCACCTTATATTTTAAGCGTAAGCTTTAAAGGTGTTAGAGGCGAAGTTCTACTTCACATGCTTGAGGCTGATGGCATATATGTATCTACAGGTTCAGCCTGTTCATCAAAAGATAAAAATTTCTCTCACGTACTCACAGCTATAGGAGTTACGAAAGAATATATTGATGGAACTATAAGATTTAGTTTCAGCGACACAAACACTATAGAAGAGGTGGATTACACACTATCAACATTAGAAAAATCATTAAAATTTTTGAGGAGAATTAGGATATGAATAAACTGATATTAGTAAAATACGCACCAGAGATATTCCTAAAAGGATTAAATAGAAATAAATTTGAAAAGAAATTAAGAGACAATATAAAATATGTTTTAAAAGACGTTTCTTACGAATTTATAGTTGATCAAAACAGATGGTTCATAAAGGGAGAAGACCTAGAAGAAATAATAGCTAGAGTTAGAAAAGTATTTGGTGTTTCAGAGGTATGTATAGTAAACCAAGTTGAAAGAGATTTTGATATTATACAAGAAGAAGCATTAAGAGTACTGAAGGAAATGAATCCAGCTACCTTTAAGGTTGAAACAAAACGTGCAAATAAGGAATTCCCTATGAACTCTATGGAAGTTAATAGAACCATTGGAGGGTATATATTATCTCAATGTGAAGATGTTAAAGTTGACGTTAAAAAGCCAGAACTTTTCCTTGAAATAGAGATAAGAGATAAGGCTTATGTATATGAAAAGAAGATAAAGGCAGTTGGTGGACTTCCTTACGGCATGAATGGTTCTACAATGCTTATGCTTTCAGGTGGTATAGACTCTCCTGTAGCAGCGTATATGATGGCAAGAAGAGGTGTTGGAGTGCAATGTGTATATTACCATAGCCATCCATACACAAGTGAAAGAGCAAAAGAAAAAGTAAAAGACCTTGCAAAGATAGTTTCAGCTTATACTGGTGGAATAAGACTTTACGTGGTACCTTTCACGGAGATTCAGATGAGCATAATAGAAAAGTGCAGAGAAGATGAGCTTACAATAATTATGAGAAGATTCATGATGAGAATTGCTTGTGCATTAAGCGAAAAAGTTGGAGTTCAATCTGTAACTACAGGTGAAAGCATCGGGCAGGTAGCAAGTCAGACTATGGAAAGCTTAATATGTAGCGATGATTGCTCTGATAGACCAGTCTTTAGACCACTAGTTACCATGGACAAAATTGATATAATGGATATAGCAAAAGAGATAGGTACTTATGAGACTTCCATATTGCCATACGAAGATTGTTGCACTATATTCGTTCCAAAACATCCAAAGACTAAACCAAGATTAAACGAAATAAGACAATCAGAAGGCGTTTTAGAGATAGAAAGATTAGTTGAGGATGCTATAGAAGGTATGGAAATCTTTGACCTTTAAAGAAGATATTATAGAAAAAATAAGCATGGGATTATATATCCTGTGCTTTTATTATAGCTATAAAAAGTTAACATATTGATTAGAGATAATTTTCAAAACCAACTTGTAACAAAGTTTAATGTATATTTGAGTGTAATAAAATAATGTAAAAAAATTTTCAATATTAGAATCCTAAGCGTAAAACTATATGAATTTAATGTATAATAAAGAAGAAAAATATATGTTTCTAAAAAAGGAGGTGAGAAGAATGAAAAAGAAGATTTTAACCTGTTCACTAGCTGCCGTAATGATTGCAAACCTAGGAGTTGTAAGCTATGGAAAGTCTGTTGACAGTATTAAGCAGGAACAGAAGGAAAATAATGAGAAGATCAATGACTTAAATAATAAGAAAAACAATTTGAAAGATGAAAAGTCGAAAATTCAGACAGAAATTGAAGATTTAAGTTCTAAGATTCTTGCTCAGTCAAAAATAGTAAATGAAAAAAATTCTGTAGTTGAAGAATACGAAGAAAAGATTCAAGGCATAGAAGATGGTATCAAAACCTTGGAGGATAATATAAACAAACTTCAAGATAATATAATAAATCTTGAAGTGGATAAGGCTAAAAAACAAGAGCTTTTGGGTAAAAGACTTCGAGGTATGTACAAGTCTGATATGTATGGAAACATATTTGCTTTTCTATTGGAGAGTGAAGGTTTAGGAGACTTTTTAAGCAGGATAGATGGCTTGGGTAGAATTATAAAAAATGACAAAACATTGATAGGTGAAGTAGAAGAGGCTCAAAGGGATTTGGAATTAAGTGAAAATAAGCTTAACGAAGAGAGAACTTTAATGAAAGAACAAGTGGAGTCCTTAAATTCATCTAAAGAAGTATTGGTTCAAGAAAAGAAAAAGTATGAAGATGCTTTAAATGAATTAAAAGCTATAGAAAATGAAAAGATTACAAAGAAAAATAATTTGTCATCAGAAGAGAGAAAGCTCCATGATCAAATCCTAGCCCTTGAAGAAAGTAACGATGAACTCCAAAAGGATATAGAAGACTTCTTGAATTCTGTAAACAATGGATCCAGCGGGTCAGAGACCCAAGGAGGCGGTTTCATACGCCCTGTAAGTGATAGAATAACATCTCACTTTGGATATAGAACTCATCCTGTTACTGGACAGCAAAAACTACATACAGGAACAGATTTCGGTTCTTCTTATGGAACTCCTGTCAAGGCATCTAAAGGTGGAAAAGTAGTTCTTTCCGGAACGTATGGCGGATATGGAAATACTGTTATAATTGACCACGGCGGTGGCATACAAACTTTATATGCACACAATAGTAGCCTAATAGTTAAAAGTGGACAAACTGTAAAGCAAGGGGATGTAATATCAAAAGTTGGATCTACAGGTGTTAGTACGGGACCACATCTTCATTTTGAAGTTAGGGTAAACGGTACACCTCAAAACCCAATGAATTACATAAAATAAAAAAATAATTTTGTAAAAACCACTATGAAATAGATGATAAAAGTCTATTTTATAGTGTTTTTTTTGAAATTTATTGTTAAAGTTTAATTATTCGTAATTCCTGTAAAACTATCAGTTGGAATTATTAAACTAGTATGCTAAAATTATTATGATTATGGATGGAGGTAATAATATATGTTCGGGGGAAAAAATTCTATAGGTAGAGAAGTAGAGCAAATAAATGTTTCCATAGAGAAACTACAAGAAAAGAAGATAGATATGTTAAGAGAAATACCTTTTACTAAATGGACTGAGCTGACAAATGCACTTCAAAGGATTTCTGTTAATATGATTCACATCATGGATATTCAAAACGAAATCAATGCCTTAGATAAGGTTTATGAGGATAAAAAGCAAAGAAAGAATAGAAAAGCAGAGCTTGATTCAGCTTTGAATGAAATAAAAGAAAGAGTAAGACCTTTAGTGGAAATAAAAAATTCAATTTTGTCTGAATATAGCAAGGAATTTGGAACTGAAATTCAAAGTGTTTATCTTCAAATTGAAGTTCTAGAAAAGAAAAAGAAGAATTTTTCTTTAATAAGTGATTTAGTAAACAATCCAAAAAATTTCACGTAATAAATAAAATATATGTATGTAGGCAAAAATAGTTTAAGAGTTTTTTAATATAATATATGTTACTATTTTTGAAGCCATAATATATAATGATTAGTGAATTATAGGTTGGGAGGTATTAACTTGAGAAGAAAACCAAGTATATTTAGTAGAGAATATGAAAGAAGAATGAGAAGGCGTAAGATAGGCGTAATTTCTCTTATAGTGATAGTTATTTTGATATTAGGCTTACTAATAGCTGGTGATTATGTAAAGCCATTCATAAATGATAAAATTGTGTCTATAAGTGCAAAGATAAATAAGAAAGATGCCGCAGATGAGGAGCCTATAGAGGATAAGTCATCAGAGGAATCAGAAGGAACTACTAACTCTGAAGAAAAATCACCTGAAGAAGATTCAAAAGAGGCTGAACAGTTTTACAACGTAGCAGTATCAGAAGGGGTTACGGTAAAGGCATTATATGATGAAAAGGATGGAGTAAAATCATTTAAATTCATAGAGCCAGGTGAAAACAAGGTTTCTTTTGATATAAACAAATCACTAAATCAGATGGTTTTATTAGATGAAGCTAGTCAAAAGATGGTTTTAGAAGATATAAATGGTGTCATGAAGGACATAACTTTAGAGACCTATACCTCATCAACTGGAAGCCAATTTTTAAGGGCAAATGTATTAGGCACTAATCCAGGCTATGTTTGGAATAAAAGTCCTAAATTCATAGATGACACTCACGTAGTTTATCTAAGTCAGCTTCCTTGGTTCAATAAAGAGGGAAGATACTATGTGTGGATAGTTGATGTTATGGCAAACACTCACCAAAATATAAACGGACTTGAAGGTGCATCAATAACTATTGGTGATGTAGTAGATAATGGTATAAATATAGATGTAGATGGAAATAAATTCATTTTAGCACCTAATGGAAGTGTTACAAAAGTAAATTAATTTACGTCTTATGGAAAATACCGCATAATAATATTTGTAATATTTTTTAATTGTGTGGTATAATGATTTAGTTAAAACATGTTGCTTATAAAAAGGAAAGTAGGAGGAGTTAAGGCAATGAAGGTTAATATGGAAAAAGTAGAAACTAACGTTATTAAGTTAGAGATTACTGTTGAAGCTGAAAAATTTAATGAGGCATTAAAGAAATCATATAAAAAGAATGTTAAGAGATTTAATATACCTGGATTCAGAAAAGGGAAAGCTCCAATGGCAATTATAAAGCAATACTATGGAGTAGAAGCTTTATATGAGGATGCTATCAATTTCTGTTGCGAGGATACATATCCAAAGGCACTAGAAGAAAACAACATAAACCCTGTTGACTACCCAGAAATCGACGTAGTTGAAATCGGAGAAGGAAAAGACTTCACATATACTGCAAAGGTAGTTGTTAAGCCAGAAGTAGAACTTGGAGAGTACAAGGGATTAGAAGTTGCAAAGGTTGAGCATCCAGTTGATGCAGAAGAAGTTGAAAAACAATTAGCTTCAATGCAACAAAAAAATGCAAGAGTTGAAACTAAAGAAGCCGGAGAAGTCGCAAAGGGAGATATAGCTGTAATAGACTTTAAAGGATTCATGGATGGAGTTGCTTTTGAAGGCGGCGAAGGTACAGATTTCGAATTAGAAATAGGATCAGGAACTTTCATAGATACTTTTGAAGATCAATTAGTTGGTGCAAAAGTTGATGAGAAGAAAGAAGTTAATGTTACATTCCCAGAGAACTATGGAAGAGAAGAATTAAACGGAAAGCCAGCTTTATTTGAAGTAACTGTAAAATCTATAAAGACTAAAGAGCTTCCAGAGCTTGATGATGAGTTTGCTAAAGAAGTATCAGAATTTGATACAATAGCAGAGCTTAAAGCTGACATAGAAAACAAAATGAAAGCTGCAAACGAAGAAAGAGCTAAGAGAGAGCAAGAAGAAGCTGTAATAAATGCTGTTTGTGAAAGCGCAAAGGTAGAAATACCAGAAGTTATGATAAACAAAGAAGTAGATGCTATGATACAAGATCTAGAAAATAGATTAAAATATCAAGGATTAGATCTCCAAACATACTATGCATACACAAACAACACTGAAGAAAAAATGAGAAGCTTTATGAAAGAAGGAGCTGAAAAGAAGGTTAAAACTGATTTAGTTCTTGAAGCTATAATAAAAGCTGAAAACTTAGAAGCTACTGATGAAGAGTGCAAGGAAAAGGCTACTGAAATAGCAAAACAATACGGTGGAGCAGAAAACACAGACAAGATGATTGACTTATTAATGAATGCTCAAGGACACCTTATAAAGCATGATGTAGTAGTTGGAAAAGCTATAAAAATGCTAGTTGAAAGCAGTAAAATAGTATAATACAATTATGATAAAGATAATTGCCGGAACTATAGTTTCTGGCAATTATTTTAAATTTATAAAAATTTAATTAGTATAAATTTTTTTTTTATTATATAATAGTAAATATGGTTACAAATAAACGAAGATGGATATATTATATAACATGTATTGTTTAAGGGTTATTAAAGGAGGGTATATATTATGAGTTTTGTACCAATGGTTGTAGAACAAACAAATCGTGGAGAAAGGTCTTATGATATCTATTCTAGATTATTAAAAGACAGAATAATAATGTTAAGTGACGAGGTTAATGATGCAACTGCAAGTTTAGTTGTTGCACAGTTATTATTCTTAGAAAGTGAAGACCCAGATAAGGATATTTATCTATATATAAATAGTCCTGGAGGATCTATAACATCAGGAATGGCTATTTATGATACTATGCAATACATAAAGCCTGATGTATCGACTATATGTATTGGAATGGCAGCATCTATGGGATCATTCTTATTAGCAGCTGGAGCACCAAACAAGAGATTTGCGCTTCCAAATAGTGAAATAATGATTCATCAGCCTTTAGGTGGATTCCAAGGTCAAGCTACAGATATAAGCATTCATGCTCAAAGAATTTTGAGAATTAAAGATGATTTGAATCAAATTTTAAGTGAGAGAACAGGTCAGCCTTTAGAGAAGATAAAAGCAGATGTGGAGAGAGACCACTTCATGAGTGCATTAGAAGCAAAAGAGTACGGATTGATTGATAAAGTATGGAATCAAAAAGAAAGAAGGTTTGAATAGAGAATTAGTTCTTAGATGACCTTATTAGTGAGGTGTGACAATATGGTAAAATATGATGATAAAAAACAATTAAAATGCTCGTTTTGCGGTAAAAGCCAAGAGCAGGTAAAGAGACTTATAGCTGGACCAGGAGTTTATATATGCGATGAGTGTATAGAATTATGTTCAGAAATAATTGCTGAGGAGTTTGAAGAAACTACTCATGTTAATACTGGAACTTTACCAAAACCTGCAGAAATTAAAAACTATCTTGATCAATATATAATAGGTCAAGAAAAAGCAAAGAGATCTCTTGCAGTAGCAGTATATAATCACTATAAGAGAATAAACTCTAATGAAGTAGATAGTGATGTAGAACTTCAAAAAAGTAATATATTACTTTTAGGACCTACAGGCTGTGGTAAGACATTACTTGCTCAAACTCTTGCTAAGTTTTTAAATGTTCCTTTTGCTATTGCTGATGCAACCACATTGACAGAAGCGGGATATGTAGGAGAAGATGTAGAGAATATACTACTTAAACTTATACAAAATGCTGATTATGATGTAGAGAGAGCAGAAAAAGGAATTATATATATAGATGAGATAGATAAGATTGCTAGAAAATCAGAAAATCCATCTATAACTAGAGATGTATCAGGAGAAGGTGTACAGCAAGCACTTCTAAAGATTTTAGAAGGAACTGTAGCATCAGTACCTCCACAAGGTGGAAGAAAGCATCCACATCAAGAGTTTATACAAATAAATACAAGCAATATACTATTTATTTGTGGAGGAGCTTTTGATGGTGTTGATACTATAATTGAAAAGAGAACTAGAAAAAGCGCTATGGGATTTGGAGCGGATGTACAATCCAAAACTAAAAAGGACTTAGGAAAGATTTTAAAAGAAGTTATGCCTGGAGACCTTTTAAAATTTGGTTTAATCCCAGAATTTGTAGGAAGACTTCCTATAATAGTTACCCTAGATGCTTTAGAGAAGAGTACTTTAGTTAGAATATTACAAGAGCCTAAAAATGCTTTAGTAAAACAGTATAAAAAGCTTTTTGAAATTGACAATGTTGAATTAGAGTTCTCTGACGATGCATTAGATAAGATAGCTGATGAAGCTATAGAGAGAAATACTGGTGCTAGAGGATTAAGGGCTATAATAGAAGAGGCTATGGGAGATATCATGTTTGATATTCCTTCAGATGAGGAGATAACAAAGGTTACAGTTACAAAGGATACAATTGAAACTAAAAAACCTGAAGTACTGAAAATTGAAGGACAAAAAAGACCTCAGCTAAAAGGTAAAAAAGTAAAAACTAAGAAAGATATAGAAACAGCTTAAGCTGCCAAAAAATGATGCTTCATCTTCACGTTGGAGCATCATTTTTTATGTAAAATTTTAATGTGTTGGAATATAATTCACTCCTTAAGACAATAATACAAATATTAGTTTTAGAAAGGAGAATTATATATAAATGGTAGAAGTTTTTATGATTTTGCAGTTCGTATTGACTGTGGTTATGGGGCTTTATTTTTTTAATGCTTTAAAGGGGCAGAAAAGTCAAAAAACTGTTATAGATAGAGAAAACAAAAAGGAAATGACAAAGCTCATGGTTATGAGGAATATAAAGCTTACAGAACCCTTGGCTGAAAAGAGTAGACCAGCAGCATTTAGTGAGATAGTTGGCCAGGAAAAGGGAATAAGAGCTTTAAAAGCTGCTTTATGTGGGCCTAATCCACAACACGTTATTATTTATGGTCCACCAGGTGTAGGAAAGACTGCCGCCGCTAGGCTAGTTTTGGAGGAAGCAAGAAATAACATATATTCACCATTCAAGGATAATGCTAAATTCATTGAGATAGATGCTACAACTATAAGATTTGATGATAGAGGCATTGCAGATCCTCTTATAGGTTCTGTACATGATCCAATATATCAAGGAGCAGGTTCTTTAGGTATAGCAGGAATACCTCAACCAAAGCCAGGGGCAGTTACTAAAGCTCATGGAGGAATACTTTTTATAGATGAAATTGGAGAGCTTCATCCTATAGAATTAAATAAACTCTTAAAGGTTATGGAGGATAGAAAGGTATTTTTGGATAGCGCTTATTATAGCTCAGAAGACCCTAATATGCCAAATTACATTAAAGAAATCTTTGATAATGGACTTCCGGCAGATTTTAGACTAATTGGGGCAACCACGAGAAATCCAGAGGATATTCCTCCAGCTATAAGGTCTAGGTGCGTTGAGATATACTTTAGAGCACTTCTTTCAGATGAAATAGAGGAAATAGCACTAAACGTTATAAAAAAAGTTAACTTATCCATAGAAGATGGTGCCTTGTCGCTTTTGAGCAGGTATTGCACAAATGGAAGAGAAGTTGTGAACTTGGTGCAGTTATGCGTAGGGATAGCTACAAATGATGATAGGATGGAAATAGGCATAGAAGATGTGGAGTGGGTTATAGAAAATGGGCAGTATTCACCAAGACCTGAAAAATCAATAGAAAATGAACCTAGAGTAGGGTATGTCAACGGTCTTGCTGTATATGGAGCGAATATGGGAACTTTACTTGAAGTTGAGGCTACAAGCCACAGATGTGAGGCAGGAAAGGGTAGACTAAGAGTAACAGGAATAATAGAAGAAGAAGAGTTTGGAAGCTCTACGAAAAAATCAAAAAGAAAAAGTACAGCTGGATGCTCTATAGAGAATGTTCTTAGTGTTTTAGAGAATAATTTTGGTATACAATGTGACAATTATGATCTTCATATAAACTTTCCAGGGGGAATGCCTGTAGATGGTCCGTCAGCTGGAATAACTATAGCTACAGCGCTTTATAGTGCTATAAATAATCTTTTAGTAAATAACAAAGTTGCTATGACTGGAGAGATTTCACTTCAAGGATTCGTAAAACCTATTGGTGGAGTCACAGCAAAGATAAATGCAGCAAAAAAAGCTGGAGCAGAAATAATTATAATACCAAAAGAAAACTGGAGTGAAAGTTTTGGCAGGATAGATGGTGTGAAGATAGTCCCTGTAGAAAAAATTGAAGAGGTCCTTCGTTTAGCTATGATGCAAGAGACGGTTCAAGAATATAGTTTAGCTAAAAAGGAAAGTCTACATTTTGGAATACCATCTGGAAAAGCAATAAATGGTGAGTTTTAGGCTTCTAAATTACAGAAGCCTATATTTTTTCGTATACTTTAATTGATAAGAAATATATAATAATATATAATATTGTAATAGCTTTATTATATAATAGTAGAGAGACATGAATTTTATTTCATAATAGCAGAAATGAGGGAGAAAGATGGAGACTACAAAAAAAATTTTTCCTTTAATTCCTTTAAGAGGCATGATAGTTTTTCCTTATATGATATTTCATTTTGATGTGGGTAGAGAAAAATCAATTTTAGCACTTGAAGATGCTATGCTAAATGAACAAGAGATATTTTTAGCAGCACAGAAGGAAGCAAAGGAAGAGAAACCTGCACCAGAAGATATATATGATATAGGTACATTATGTACTATAAAACAAATCTTAAAACTGCCAGGAGATACTGTAAGGGTATTGGTAGAAGGTATTAAAAGAGCAAAAATTTCAAGTTTTGAAGAAAGCAAACCGTTTTATAAAGTTGCAATAGATATAATAGAAGATGGTAGCGAAGATGAGGCAGAGAAGGAAGCATTACTTAGAACTTTAAAAGTTCACTTTGAAGATTACGTAAAGCTTTCAGGTACTTTGCCAGAAGAAGCAATAATAAATGTTGATGAATTTGATGATTTATCAAAAGCTGTTGATACTGTCAGTGCATATATGGCTTTAAAACAAGAGCTTAAGCAGGAACTTTTAGAAACTCTTGATGTTAAGGAAAGAATAGAAAGGCTTATAGTCATAATAGATAACGAAGTGGAAATTCTAAAACTAGAAAAGAAGATTTCTACTAAAGTTAAAGGTAATATGGATAAGGCTCAAAAAGAATATTTCCTAAGAGAGCAACTCAAGGTGATTCAAGAAGAGCTTGGAGAAGAAGATGAAATTAAAAAAGAAATAAAAAAATATAAGAATAAGATTACAAAAGCTAAGCTTCCAAAAGATATAGAAAAGAAAGCTCTTTATGAACTTAATAAGCTTAAGAATAATGGACCTTATTCCGCAGAAGGAGGTACTATAAAGACCTACTTAGATTGGATTTTAGATCTTCCTTGGAATGAGAAGACAGATGAGCATATTGATATTAAGGAAGCAAAAAAAATATTAGATGAGGATCATTATGGCCTTCAGGATGTGAAGGAAAGAATAATAGAGTATCTAGCAGTAAAGAGTGTAAGTAGTAGCCTTAAAGGTCCTATATTATGTTTAGTGGGACCTCCAGGGGTTGGAAAGACTTCTATAGCCAAGTCAGTAGCAAGAGCTTTAAATAGAAATTTTGTAAGAATGTCTTTAGGCGGAGTTAGAGACGAAGCTGAAATCAGAGGTCATAGAAGAACTTATGTAGGAGCTATACCTGGAAGAATTGCTTATGGAATGAAGGAAGCAAAATCAAAAAATCCACTTTTCTTATTGGATGAAATTGACAAGATGAGCAGTGATTTTAGAGGGAATCCTGGAGATGCACTTTTAGAGGTTTTAGATGCAGAGCAAAACTCTACATTTAGGGACCACTTCTTAGAAATTGATATGGATTTGTCAGAAGTTATGTTTATATTGACAGCAAATACTCTAGAAACAATTCCAAGACCTCTTTTAGATAGAATGGAGATAATAGAAGTTTCAGGCTATACCCATGAAGAAAAGTTTAATATATGCAAAAAATATCTTGTTCCTAAGCAGTTAAAAGAGCATGGAATAGAAGATGGAAAGATAAAAATAAATGATGCTTCTATAAATCTTATCATAGAAAGTTATACGAGAGAATCTGGAGTAAGAAGTCTTGAAAGAAAGATAGGGTCAGTAATTAGAAAAGCTATAACAGATATGATTAAAAACAACAGGAGCAAAGTTTTAATAACTCAAAATCATATCAGAAAGTATTTAGGTCAAGAAATATTTAAGAGAGATTCTATAGATAACGAGGATAAAATTGGAGTAGTAACTGGAATGGCATGGACCGCTTATGGTGGAGATATCCTTCCTGTAGAGGTGTCTGTAATGGATGGAAGTGGTAAACTTGAACTTACAGGGCAGCTTGGTGATGTAATGCAGGAATCTGCAAAAACTGCATATTCTTTAGTGCGTTCTCAGTCAAAGGAATATGGCATAGATGCAGAGTTTTACAAGAATAAGGATATACACATCCATGTTCCAGAGGGGTCAGTTCCTAAGGACGGTCCATCAGCTGGAATAACTATGACAACAGCGTTAGTATCAGCTTTAGGAAAGAAAAAGGTTAGGCATGATGTTTCTATGACAGGAGAGATAACTTTAACAGGAAAAGTTCTTCCAATAGGAGGGCTAAAAGAAAAAGCATTAGCAGCTTATAGATCAGGAGTTAGGACTATAATAATTCCAAAAGATAACGAAAAAGATGTAAATGACATACCAAAGTCAGTTAAGAGTAAAGTTAAATTTGTATTGGCTGACAAAATAGATGAAGTTCTAAATAACGCATTGGTTGGTGAAGAAATATGCAAATAAAAAAATCAGAGTTTATAACATCTGCTGTAAAAAAGAATCAATATCCTATAGATGGATACCCAGAAGTAGCATTCGTGGGAAGGTCCAACGTAGGAAAGTCTTCTTTGATAAATTCTATAACAAATAGAAGAAAACTTGCAAAGGTTAGTGGAACTCCAGGAAGAACTAGACTAGTAAATTTTTTCTTTGTAAATGATGAGTTCTATCTAGTTGACCTTCCTGGTTACGGATACGCTAAGGTATCAAAAGCTGAAAAGCAAGGTTGGGGAAAGATAATAGAAGATTATCTTCATGGAAGAGAACCTCTAAAAAGAGTTGTACTACTAGTTGATTGCAGGCATAAGCCTACAGCAGATGATGTTATCATGTATGAGTGGATTACTCATTATGGATATGAAGTAGTAGTTGTAGCAACAAAAAGTGATAAAATATCAAACAATGAAAAGTTTAAATGTGAAAAAATCATAAGAGATACATTAAAGCTAAAACCAGAAAGTAAACTTATGTTCTTTTCTTCTTTAAATAAAAAGGGAGTAGAAGAACTTAATGATGTGATTTTTGGAAACTTAGAATAATATGTATAGAAAAGAATCAAATGAATCTGTGAGTAACACAGATAGTTTGATTCTTTTTATTTTAAATAAATATCTAATAAGGAAAAAAAATATAGAAATAATTTTTTGTGTCAAAATATCCAGCTTAGAATAGTATATATTATAAAACAAAAGATAAAGTAAAAAATATGGAAGGAGGAAGTAAAGTGGATGTAACAAGCATTTTAAATGGCTTTGCTGGAGGAAAAATGGATAAAAATACACTTAATGCTTTAGCAGGCTGCTGTTCTGGAAACAATGGTAATACTAATCCTATAATATGGATCATCTTACTACTACTCTTCTGGAATGGAGGATTTGGAGGCAACAATAATTGTGGAAACAATAATAATTGCGGAGGAAACAATGGATGCTGTAACGTAAATCCATGTGCACCATACTACACTTATTATGATCCATGCTGCTGCCAATCTTCTAAGAAGAGTAAGAATGATTGTGATTTGTATTATATGCAACCAGTATGCGGAAATTATGCTATGACTCAAAATAGCAATAATAACTGCAATAATGGATGTAATAATTCATGGTGGTTTTGGATAATCATACTTCTTCTATTTTCTGGTTGGGGAAACAACGGAGGATTCTTAGGAAATAATTGTCCTAAACCTACGCCTGGTCCTTCACCAAGAGTAAAAGAAGAGCGCTATGACAGTCATAGTGATGAATGTGACAGCTGCAATGAAGTAGACTTTACCAATTAAGATCAGAACTTTAAAAACAAATAATTAAGTAATTGTATTAAAAACGAAGGGTCAAAAATACAAAACAAAAACCACAGGGAGGGGTTAAGATGTCAAAGTGTAAAAACAATTGTTGTTGTAATTGTGGATGTAATGCAACACCAGTTTGCGGACCATTATATCAAATGAATCCAGTAAGGATGGCTCCAGTATGTATGCCTGTAGCACAAAATACTGCCCCATCATATATGCCAATGCCAGCATGCGCTCCATCATATAATAATGCAGGAATGGGAAATGGATGCGGAGGATTTGGCGGCGGTGGAATATGCACACTATTACTATTCTTATTAATCCTAGGAAACACAGGATTATTAGAAAATAGAAATGCATTAACTTTAATACTTTTATTCTGGTGCTGTGGCGGATTTGGCTGCGGAAATAACAGATCTTGTGGCTTTGGCTGCTAAGATTAGCATTTGAATTAAGTAAGTTATTGGAGGGCTTTGAGCCCTCCAAAAAAAATATATTTATTAGGAGGTAAATTACATTTATGGGAAAACATAAAAAATATAGGAATCCAGATCCTATGATGGATAACAGTACAATGTACCCTCCTGGAATGATGGGCCCTAATATGAACCCAAACATGATGAATCCTAATATGATGAATGGAAATATGATGAATGGAAGTATGAATCAACCTAATATGATGAATGGAAATATGAATCAGACCAACGGGGGACAGATGCCGTTTAATCAGAGTTCATCAACAGGAAATCCATTATTTGATATGCTAGGAAATGCTGATTTTAGTCAATTAGGATCTCTTTTAGGTGCCTTAACATCTAATGGAGTAAACTTAAATGATGTAAATTTAGGAAATAGTAGTAATGATACAGTATATGAAGATAGTACTATGCAGCTTTTAAATGCTTTAAGACCGTTTATGCCTTCAGATAAAGTAGGTGTAATAGATAAAGTGATACAGATGTATTCTAATGGAGAACTTAATGATTAAAGAGTTTCTTTTGGAAACTCTTCTTTTATTCCATTAGGTCATTTTTAGGCATTTCTACAATCATAGTACATTTGCCATCTAAAAAGCCGCCCTTTACAATTTCTAAATTTTTAACTGTTACATTTCCTATAACTTTTCCAGAAGATTCTATTAAAAGATTATTTTCGCAAGTTATGTCACCAGTAACTACTCCTTCTACAGTAGCATTTTTGCATGAAATATTACCAGAGTAATTTGAACTTTCGCCTATAACTATGTCATCTATCCAATCTGTATCACCTTCGATGGTTCCATCGATTTTGATGATACCCTCACCGCTAAGATTACCTATAATCTTGCAGTCAGCTCCAATTAAAGTTTGTATTTCGGGAGACTTTTTTATATCCCTTTCATTATTAAACATATGAAACCTCCTTAAATTTTTTAAACTAAAGTGTATATAAAGTTAATGACAAGTCAATAATAATAATGTAAATAGGAGTTTAACTCCTATAGCTAAAATTATTTTTAGCTAAAACCCCCCATCCCCCTTTGGGCCGCAGATAGCGGCCCTTTTACTTTTTTTCGTAAATCGCACTTATCCTCAATTGATTGTTGCTTGCAGTGTCCTCATTGAGTATCACATTAAGAGTGTAACTTTTAGGAGAAGAGCCTGGGGTTTTAGCGGTATTCTTTAAATTTATAGTCCATATTATTTCGGAAGGTTCACCATTTTTATTCCATTTTGTATCATGAAAATAGCCATCCTCAAATTTTATAGACATACTTTCAGCACTGATTTTACCTATAGCTGACAAGGCATTGCCGCTTAATCCAGAAAAAAAGATGTTTGGCATATCGCCTTCGCCGTAAGGAAGTGATTCCATATACGAAATAAAGCTTTTTATAATGGAGCCTCCAGGAAGGGCATCGCTATTAAAACTATAATTTTTTAAAGTTTTATTTTTTAATACATAGTATCCTAGATCCAAAGTTCCTTTGCTATAGCTACCAGAAATTATTTTTGGTGTTTTACCATTATTGTAATCTAGGAATCCTAAAACATTATTGTTTGTACACAACAAATCTTTGAAAGTATCATCATCATATAAAAAAATATGCTGTATTGCAATATTATTCTCTGAAGATTGCAGATATATCTCAGGAATTCTATTTCTATCGGCATCTAAAAATGTTATCTTCATAGGCCAAAGGGAATCATATTTTCCTAAGGAAGTCTTTTCATCCTTAGAGGTTAATGGAATAGTTAGATTTCCAGTTGATAGCTCCATAAAGTATTTGTCATCATTGGTTTTTATGTATAATACATCATTGCTTCCATCTCCGTTGAAATCCTCCTTGAAGCTTGTTTCCTTAGAGTTTACTAGACTGAATGTATCCTTGCTTGTCTTTAGATATCTTACGCCTAAAATCAAGGCTAAAAGTGCTAACGCTGATACTAAACATATTATTATCTTTATTAAATTTTTCTTTGTAATTACGATTACATTGAATTTCATAAAATACACCCCCGTTAAATTATATGAGGGGATTTTCTAATACATGACTTTATAAAGATGAGAAAATTTTAGATGCAAAAAGGAATTCTACCAATCTCCATTAAGATTAATAGAATTCCTTTTGAAATCCGTACTATTTGCAACAAGAACAAATACCATAAAAATATACTTTATTGCTTAAAACTTCATAGTCTATATGATTTGCAACTTCTTTATTAAGGTTGTCAAAACATATGCCTTCTATATCATCTACTTTGCCGCATTTGATACATTGGATGTGTGGATGTTTTATCATATTGCCGTCATATCTAAAGTTACCTTCACCAACATTTAGTTCTTGAACTAAATTTACCTCCACTAGAGTCTTCAGTGCTTTATATACAGTAGCAAGACTCATAGTTGGATAATCTTTCTGTAAAGCCTTGTATATGGTTTCAGCTGAAGGGTGCTCTTTGGTACTTTGAAGATACTTATACACAGCTATTCTTTGAGGAGTTAATTTTAATTTCTTCTCTTTAAAGATAGTTGTAATATTCTCCATATTCTCACCTCATATTATTAGATATTTATATTATATAATAAGGATTATTATTTGTCAAAGAATATTGAGTAATATATATAATTAAAAAAATACCTTAAAAACACTTAATGAAAAAAAGATGGGATTTTTTCGAAAAATGTGTTGAATTATTAAGAATATCTGATAAAATTAAATTAGGCTGTTAAGAAATTAACAAATTTTATATCAATCCATGTTCAATTATTTTAATTTAAAGACGGTGAAAGCTGTCTTTAATTTTTTTTTATAATAAGTTAAAATAAGTTTAGGGGATGGTGATAAGATGATAGATTTAAAAAAAGGATTATCTTTTGAGGAATACATGAAAGATAAGGCTGAACTTGAAGAGAGATATGCTATTACTGAATTGTCAAATGGGTGCAAAGAAAGAATTAAGGAACTTAATGAAGTAAGACAGGTACTGATATTCACTGAAGGGTATTGCAAAGATTGTACTGCAACGTTGCCTTTCATAAAAAAACTTGCAGAAGAAAATGCACTTATAAAGCTTTATGTATTTGGAATAAAGGATCAAGAAGAAAACAAGCAGTTCTTAGAAGAAGCAGTAGGGGAGATTAGGATACCAAGCATTTTAGTTTTTGATGAAGAGATGAATCCAAAAGGAGCATACGTAGAAATTCCTAATGAAGTCAAAGAAAAAATTGCTGCAGCTCCTTTAGAAGAAAAGAGAGTATATGTAGATGACTATAGAGAAGGAAAATACAATGATCTAATAGAAAAAGATCTTTTAGAGATTCTTCTATAAAGAAAAGGTAGAGATTAAACTCTACCTTTAAATTTTGAATTTATAAAATTTATTATAATAGTCAAGGCGTAATCATATATGAAGGCAAAAACTATATATATAAAAATTAATATAAAGATATTTATAGTAAGGTTAAGAGGCATTCCTAAAAAGCTATATACTCCGTACAGTAAAGCTGCAGAACATAAAAAGAATAAAAGCTTTAATATTATCTCATATATAGGTTTTCTTATAGATTCTATATAGTACTTTGCAAATCCATATATTCCAAATAGTAATATATAGTTTATTGCAGATGTAGTTAAACCTAAAATCACAGCTAAAAGTCCCGAAGCAGCATAGACTACAAAAGAATATTTAATTCCTATAGTAAGGATTGAAAGTGGTATTATAGCAGATGCTACTGCAAGAAGTGTAAGTTTGTTTGTAGGAGTTATATTGCATATATATAGTAGAAGCAAGGACAATGCACTATAAAGTCCTCCACGAGCAATTTTACTACTTTTCATCATATCAAATCACCTCTAAATACAAGAAATCAAATCTCCACCTAAACATTCACAGCAACAGTCAGCTACTATAAGGTTACCGCAACAGTCACATGCATCATTAGTGCTATTACCACGAGTACCATAATAACTTTGTCTATAGTTTTGAGTACGTCTATTCAAAAAATTTAAAGCTTGAGAGTATTCTGCATTACTAGGTTCCATACGAGTAGCTTGGGATATGCTGTTATAAGCTTCGTCGTGCCAGCCTTTCTGCATGTAAATAACTCCCATAAGATAATACCATTCAGCGGTTTTAGATGAAATGTTACTTAACTTATATTCAGCAGAGGACAAATCTCCGCGTTGAATATCTTGTCTTATAGCATTAAAGTCACCATATCCACCACTAGTATTGTATGAGCTAGAAGCATTACTGTTTGGTGAAGAGTTCTTTGTGAGATAATCATAAGCTTCATTTATCTCTCTCATTTTTTCCTCTGCCAGATTTTTCAATGGATTATTACCATATTGATCTGGGTGATATTTTTTTGCCAGTTCTCTATAAGCTCTTTTGATTTCATCTTGAGAGGCTCCTTCTTTTATTCCAAGAATCTCATATGGATTAGTCATTATGTATCACTCCTTTAGTTAATTTTTCTGTTTGTTCCATTATTCCTAAATGAACTATATTAAGTAAAAGGTCTTTGTTTTTCTTTAGAGGAAGCTTTTCTAAATGATATAAGCATTCCGAACCACAGTTTACAAGAAGAAAGTTAATTTTTTCAGCAATAGAAGGTTTAAAATCACTAAAAGGAAGTGATATCTTGTTGTATACTTCATTTATAGCATTAAATTTATTCTCTTCCATATCCTTTTCTAAATCATCCATGGCATCCATGAGATAAATCCACTTTCCCAGGTTATAGCCTAGAGAATGAAGATGAGTCTTATCTTCATGAGAAAGACTACAGTTTGGATAGGAGGAAAGCACTACAGCGGTAAGAGTGCTGAATGGATGGCAGATCTCATCTATAGAAGCTGTTTTCGAGGCTTCTAATCTGGATAATTCCATAAGTTCGTAATAAATCTCCAAATTTATTGTACCTATTTCATCTGTATAGCTATTAACTTTTGATTTCATAAGAGAACTCAAAGCTTTACTCTTTAGATTATTATCGTCCTTAACATCATCCAAAAGTTTATAATAAAATAAGCTTATATTCATATGAGCGCTATATTCTAGTGCAGAATTAGAGCAGACTAAAGCTTTTTTCTTTGTTGGATGAGTTGGGCAAATTATTTTCTTATAATTAATAGTGTCCTCACTGAGAGCATCTAATAATATTGCAAGGAATGTCATGTCGTAGTTTAAGCATAATCGTGGAAAGTTTCCATAAAGTTTTTTGATGCTGTGACACAATCCACAATAGTAAGCTTTAAATTTTTCAAAATCTTTAACTTTAAGCTCTGGAATACAGGGCTTTACATATCCAAACATTAAGTGTCTCCTTTAGTTAAGGTTAATTTATGTCTTATCTCATATTATCATAAATAAGGCACAAAATAAAATTCTTTTAAAGAAATTCAAGGAATATTAATTTATAGTTAGAATAAACTTTCAATGTGATGATATTGAGGGTTTGTATAAAATTTTCTGATAATATCGAAAAATTATGTTTACTAATCTAGAAAACTATGTTAAACTAAAAACATAAAGAATGTTAAAAAAATAACTAACTAAGAGGGGGAAATATACATGAGTAAGTATAAAGTTGGAGACGAATTAATAATAGTAAAAGATGATGCGGAAGATACTAAAAAGCTTAATGAAATGACAAAGCTTGAAATGAAAGGTGATTTTGCTCAAATTACTTGGGGAATAAAAGTTGAAAAGGTTGAGTATGACAAGCCTCATGTAGTGTTAACTTACAAGAATGCTTTCGGAGAAACAAATAAAGTATTTGCAGAATGTCTTGATGTAGCAAATTTTGATACTGAAAAAGTTTTAGAAAAGGCTTTATTAAAGGCATTCCAAAATGAAATTATTGAGATAACATGCAGAAAAACTTTAAAATGCGACTTATAATAAAAATTGAGGAATTATTCTAAAGCTTGTAGTGAAGTATTAGAATAATTCCTATGTTTTTATTAGAGAGAAAAGGTTGACATAAATTTATTAAGATAGTAATATTAAATTATTAAAATTTATTGTATAGTAAAAATGTTGTATTAAAAGGGAGTAACCACCTATATTAATAGGATTATAAAGTCAACATACTGGTTTGAAATAACCTGGCTTTATATTGATTTATGTCAAGGTGAGACTTTTAGCACAAATAGTTTTTCATAACTATTTTGTGCTGAAAGTCTTTTTTTATTGTGTAAAGGAGAGATGAAAATGAACTTATTATCACTAATATTAACAGCTTTTGGACTATCTATGGATGCTTTTGCAGTATCTATAACTAATGGACTTAGAATGAAGAAGAGAACAAATAAGAATGCAGCAAAGATAGCTATTTATATGGGAGGTTTTCAAGGTCTTATGCCTGTAATTGGCTGGGCTCTAGGATTGGGATTTAAGGATTATATAACTAGTATAGATCATTGGATTGCACTAGTACTCTTAAGCTTAATAGGGGGAAAGATGATCTATGAGGCAATTCAAGATAAAAGGCATCCTGAAGAGTCTTGTGAAGAACAAGAACAGGGAGATGACAGCTCTAAAGAAAGTGATGACGGAGTTGTAAGCAATAAGGAACTTTTATTACTGGCTATAGCTACAAGTATAGATGCATTAGCTGTAGGAGTTAGTTTTGCCTTTTTAAATATATCTATAATATCATCAGCATCAATAATAGCAATCATAACATTTTTAATGTGTTTTATAGGAGTTAAAATAGGAAAAAAATGTGGATGTTTTCTTAAGGATAAGTCAGAAATAATAGGAGGAATTATTCTTATATTGATAGGACTGAATATATTTTTAGAACATACTAATTTTTTGAGACTTATATAAATGGCGAAAGATGCAAGGCTAGTTAGTTTTGCATCTTTTTTTAAATCAAAGGTAAAGAAAATTCTTAATAGATTGATTATTTGCTTTGATTTTTTAGAAAATTCTAATATAATGTAGTCAGGGGAATTAATAATAATAGGGGTGATGATTATGAGTAATTGTCCATTTTTATCAACAAAAAAGGAAAGTATACAGTGTTTTAAAACTTGTGCTTTCTATGATAAAAGTGAAGAGTGTCCATTTAAAATTTATTTAGATAAGGAAGATTTTAAGGGGAGTTTTTCTCGTATATTAAATGATGACTCGCTATTTATAGAATCAGATGATGAAGATACGTTAGTTTTATAAAATTAAAAAAAGGGAGTGTATACTGTTTTAAAGCATACACTCCCTTTATTAAGTATTACTCTTCGAAATTTGATGATAATTCATGTAAAAGAGAGTATTTTAAATCCCATAAGTTCTTTGATAAATCTACGTAATAGCTATGAGGATTTTCAAATCTTAGAACCTCAGGCCAAAGTTTTGAAGTTTCCTTTTGAGCAAAATCTCTGATATCAAGCACTGAAGGACTGTTATATACAGCCTTACCATGGTCAAAGATTTGAATCAAAAGTTCTTTTACATAGTAATTTTTAAGTTTCTTTCTCTTCCAAGTATATACTGGATTAAATAATTCTAAAGGTTTAGACTCATCTACAGTTTCAGAATTTAAAGCTAATAAATCAGCTATAGCCATATGAGACTTTTTATCGAATACCCTGTAAATCTTTTTGAATCCAGGATTAGTTATTTTTTCTTCATTTTCACTTATTTTTATCTTAGGAACTATGTTGGAGTCATTTTCTATGGCAACAAGTTTATACACTCCACCAAATACTGGTTCTGATTTCGCAGTTATAAGTCTTTCGCCAACGCCAAAAGAGTCTATTTTAGCTCCTTGAGCAAGTACATCAGATATTATGTACTCATCAAGAGAATTAGAGATTACTATTTTACAATCTTCATATCCAGCAGCATCTAAAAGCTCTCTGCAGCAGTTTGTAAGATAAGTTATATCTCCACTGTCTATTCTTATTCCCTTTGGTCTTATTCCAAGAGGTTTTAATACTTCATCAAATACTTTTATGGCATTTGGAACTCCTGATTTTAAAACATTGTATGTATCTACTAAAAGAACACAATTGTCAGGATATGTCTGTGCCCAGTATTTGAAGGCATCATACTCATTATCAAAGAGCTGAACCCAGCTATGAGCCATAGTACCAACTGCAGGAACATGGAACATTTCATCAGCTATAGTACATGCTGTAGAAGAACATCCACCTATCATGGCAGCTCTTGCGCCATAGATGGCTCCGTCGTAACCTTGAGCACGTCTTGAACCGAATTCCATTACAGGTCTTCCTTGGGCAGCTCTGCAGATTCTATTGGCTTTTGTAGCTATAAGGGTTTGGTGATTTACTGTAAGCAGTATCATAGTCTCAATGAATTGAGCTTGAATAACAGGACCTTTTACTACAACTAGGGGCTCACTTGGGAAAACAGGATTTCCTTCTGGAATAGCCCATACATCACATTGAAATTCAAAATTTCTTAAGTACTCAAGAAATTCTTCAGAAAAAGTATTTTTACTCTTTAAATATTCTATGTCATCATCAGTAAAACTTAAGTTAGATAAATACTCTATAAGCTGTTCCACACCAGCCATTATGCAGTAACCGCCACCATCAGGCACACGTCTAAAGAACATATCAAAATATGCTATTTTGTTGGCAACTCCATTATCAAAATATCCATTACCCATAGTAAGTTCATAAAAATCAACTAACATGGTAAGATTTCTTTCATTTCTTACGTTGAATCTATTCATATCTAAATCTCCTCTTAAATTAAGCATATTAAATTATATTTATTGTAATACTTAGTTAAAATTATTACAATATATTTTGTGCTATATATAGAGAGATATGGACATAATCAAAGATAAAGGTTTTAAAAGAGAGGTTTTTTTATGCAATTAGACATAAGTCAAAAGGAAGCCGTATTAAGTTCAAATAAAAAGGTATTAGTAGTTGCAGCGCCGGGCTCTGGAAAGACAACTGTAATTATAAACAGGGTTGCTCATCTTATTTATGATAAAAGAGTAAATCCTCAAAACATAATAGTAATAACCTTCACTAAAGCAGCAGCACAAAATATGAAAGTTAGGTACAAAAATCAGTTTGGAGGGGCTGCTCCGTTTTTTGGAACATTTCATGCCTTGTGTTATAAGATACTCACAAGAATTATAGGTGAAATAAAAATAATAGACTCTTCAACAAGTTATAGAATAGTTAAGAGTGTGCTTGAAAAATATATAGACGACATAGGAGAGGAAAAGATAAAGGAAGCTTTAAACAACATCTCTCTTTTTAAATGTAGTTTCAAATCTATAGATGAATTTGAAAGCTCTATAGATAAGGAGACCTTTAAAGAATGTTACGAAGAATACGAGAGGTACAAGGCCAAAGAGAGTCTTATAGATTTTGATGATATGCAACTTATGGTTAAGGATTTTATGGATAAGACACCTGGTATGGCGGAAAAGTATAAGCGGTTATTCAAATATATATTAGTAGATGAATTTCAAGATTGTGATGATATACAGGTGTATCTCTTAAAGCTTTTTTCACAGGGAGATGAAAATAGTATTTTTGCAGTAGGTGATGAAGATCAATGTATATACAGTTTTAGAGGTTCTAAGCCTGAGTATATGGTAAACTTTTCAAAGGAGTTTTTTGGGGGAGTAAAATACTATTTGGACTGTAATTATAGAAGCAAAAAGAATATTGTTGAAACTTCTAAAAATCTAATAAAGAATAATAAACTTAGAAATCATAAAAATATAAATTACTTCAAAAAGGAAGATGGAATAATAAAATACATGACTCCTGCCAATGAGAATTTAGAGGGGGAGTACATAATAGATAACATAATAAGTGAACATACTAAAAAAGGAGTGAGATATAGCTCTAATGCAGTTCTCTACAGAACAAACCTTGAAAGCAGAAGTATAATAGATATATGTATTAGAAAAAAAGTACCATTTTTATTGTTAGATAAGGAATATAATTTTTTTAATCACTTCATATGTCAAGATGTAATAGCTTATTTGAATTTGTCACTAAACCCTCATGATAGAGTGAGTTTTTTGAGAGTAATAAATAAGCCTTTTAGATATGTTAGCAAAAATACTTTAGATGAATTAAAAAAGTATGCTTATGAGGATAATTGCTTCAACATAATAAAAATTGTTCAAGATATGGCACCATTTCAGCTAAAAGTTTTTGAAGGCTTGTCTAAAGAAATTGCTGCATTAAATAAGATGTCCCTTAAAAGTGCTGTAAGCTATATATTAACTGACCTTGGTTATATGGATTATCTAAGGGAGTACAGCTTAAAGTTTAAGATAGCCTTAAGCGATTTAGAGGATATAGTTGAGGAGTTCAAATCATCATTAGAGGGATACAAAACTATAGCCATGTTTTTAGCTCATGTAAGTGAAGTGAAAGAAGAGATGAAAAAGCACTCTAAAAACTCAAAAGAGGATGCTGTAATACTTAGCACTATACATGGGGTCAAGGGCATGGAATTCAAAAATGTATATATAATAAACTGCTGTGAAGAGTATATACCCCATAAAAGAAGTGTTGAGGATGACAGCAATGTAGAAGAGGAAAGACGATTATTTTATGTAGCTATAACAAGAGCTATAGACGGTCTTTACTTATTTTCTCCTAAAAATATAAGAGGAAAGAGTATTAAGCCATCATATTTTATAGATGAGTGTAGCATAAATAATGAAATAGGATATGGTGATTATAAAATAGGGGCTAAGGTCTCTCATAAAACTTTTGGAGAAGGTATCATAAATGATTTAAAGGATAACACAATAGTTATAGATTTTGATGGAATTATAAGGACTTTTAACTTTTCAATACTTATAAATAGTAGTCTTTTGCATCTAAATTAAATAATTGGTTAAAAATATACAGATTATAGTGATACACTATTTGAAAAATATGCTTTAATATGATATACTAATGTTGTGTGTGAATTTATAAAGAAGGGGGAATTGATTTAATTGATAGCCTTTAAAAAGATGTGGGAAGATGTAAATCATATTATGATGAACAATAAAGAACTAGGAATAAATGTTATAGATAATTGCAGTGGTGAGTTTGCGATGAAGAAGTTAGGAGACTCTACTATATTTTTGACAAAAGAAGATTTTGTTGATGTATGGTGCCATATGCAATATTACAATAAAGTTTTCAAAGGAGAAAATTTTAATATAAAAGATGAGGTGGCTGACTGTGTTTACAGTATAATTAGAGAGCTTCCTTATATAAAAGAAGAAGATAATGAATTAACTATTAACATGTAATCTAATGTTATTGAATAAGATAAAAGAATGATATATAATTCTAATTAAAGGCTCATATTCACTAGAATATGAGCCTTTAAATTGCCTTACATATCAAAGAGATAAGGAGATGAATTATGACGAATATAGATTTTTTAAAAGATGCTAAAGCCATAGAACAGGAGATAATATCTATAAGAAGAGATTTTCATCAGCATCCTGAGCTAGGATTTGAAGAATATAGAACTAATGAAAAGATAAGAGAGTTTTTAGATAAGGAAGGTATTCCGTGGAAGGTGATAGCAAAGACAGGTGTATGTGCTGTGATATATGGAGGAAAACCTGGGAAAACCGTTGCTTTAAGAGGTGATATGGATGGACTTCCTCTAAATGATAGAAAAGATGTTTCCTATAAATCAAAGATACAAGGCAGAATGCATGGCTGTGGACATGATGCTCATACGGCTATATTACTAGGAGCAGCAAAGATATTAAATTCCCACAAAGGAGAACTTGAAGGTAATGTTAAACTTATTTTTGAACCAGCAGAAGAAACTGTAGGCGGAGCACGCTTTATGATTGAAGAGGGAGTTCTTGAAAATCCTCATGTGGATGCATGTTTTGGACTTCATGTATCAGAAACCATAGATGCAGGAAAAATAGGATTAAAATATGGTGTATTTAATGCAGCTTCAAATCCTTTTACTATAAAGATAAAAGGAAAAGGAGGTCATGGAGCTCATCCTAATGATACTATTGATCCCATAATAATAGCTAGCCACGTTACAGTAGCTCTCCAAACCATAGTTTCAAGGGAGATACTACCAGCCTCTCCTGCAGTAGTTACTATAGGTTCCTTCAATGGAGGTACAGCTCAAAATATAATTCCAGAAGAAGTTACACTAAAAGGTATTATAAGAACTATGACATCAGAAGATAGAGAAATGGCAAAGAGAAGACTTTGTGAGATAACTGAAGGTATATGCACCGCCATGAGAGGAAAGGCAGAAATAGAAATAGAAGAAAGTTATCCTTGTCTTTACAATGATGACGATATGATAAGCTATGTAAGGGAAAGCTCCAATGAGATTTTAGGAAATGATTCTATAGAAATGCTTCAGTATCCAAGTATGGGAGTTGAAAGTTTTGCTTATTTCTCTAATGAAAGGCCAAGTGCATTTTACTTCTTAGGGGTTAGAAATAGCAACAAGGGAATAGTGAATCCAGCCCATGGCTCATTATTTGACATAGATGAAAGTGCTTTAGCTTATGGAACAGCCCTTCAAGCTTTAAATGCATTTAATTATTTGACAAGACCCTAAAATAATATTATGCTAAAGAAATGTGAATAGCAAATATGTACTACAGCTTAAACCTTAAATTAGGAGTGATTTTGTGAATATAACAATTGGTCAAAATGAAGCAGGGCAGAGAATAGATAAATTTCTTAGAAAGTTGCTTAAGGATATACCATTAAGTGCTATATATAAGACTATAAGAAAAGGTAATGTAAAGGTAAATGGCAAAAAGTGCAAAGAAAAATACTTTTTGAAAGAGGGTGATGAAGTTGTAATACGTTATATAGAGACATCAACACCGAAGAAAGAAACCTTCCAAAAGGTAGACGCTAATTTCAAAGTTACTTTTGATGATGAGAATATTTTAATAGTTGAAAAATGGCCAGGAGTACTAGTTCATTCTGATAAAAAAGATGGAGACCCTACACTTACTGATTATGTTTTATCGTATTTAGAAGAAAAGGGAGATTATATTCAAGAAAAGAAACTTACTTTTACTCCAGCACCATGTAACAGACTCGATAGAAATACATCGGGAGTAGTTATTTTTGGAAAGAATTTTGAAAGCTTAAAGCTTTTAAATGAGATGATTAGAGAAAGAACTATTGAAAAGTACTATATGTGTCTTGTAAAAGGCAAGATAAAATCAGGCATATACAAGGGACATATCTGCAAAGATGAAAAGGCTAACATTTCAAGGGTTTACGACAAACCTAGACAGGGAAGTAAGGAAATAGAAATGGAAGTCAATTTGATTGAAACTAATGGATTGTTTTCTATGCTAGAAATAAGGCTTATAACGGGAAGAAGCCATCAGATAAGAGCCCATCTTTCATCTATGGGAAATCCTATAGTAGGAGATACGAAGTATGGAGACAAGAAATTAAACAGTTTCTTCTTTAATAAATTTGGTTTGGATTATCAATACTTATATGCATACAAATTAGTATTTAAAGATTGCACTGGAAGATTGGAGTATATGACAAACAAAACTATAGCAGAAGCTCTTCCACCTATGTTTAAGAAGATAAAGAGAGAGGTCTTTAAATTTTAAAATAAGAAGGAGATAGTTATGAAAGAGCAGTCTACTACCAAGGGATTTGCTGTGCTATCCTTAGCGGGAATAATAGTGAAAATTATATCCTTAGCTTATGTACCATTTCTTATTAAAGCTATAGGAAAAGAAGGCTACGGTGTTTACGCCGCAGCCTATGAAATTTTTACACTTATGTATGTCATGACTAATTCAGGCATGCAAACCGCCATAAGCAAACAGGTTTCTGAGCTCATAGCCTTAGATAACCCAAAAGATGCACTTAAAACTTTTAAGCTTGCTAGATCTATATTGCTTATAACAGGATTTGTAGTGGCAATGATAATGATAATATTTGCAAAACCGTTTGCAGTAATGACTGACAATAATGATGCTGTTATAGCCATAATGAGTCTTGCACCAGCAATAATGATAACATCAGTATTAGCGGCTTATAGGGGGTACTTCCAAGGAAGAAGTATAATGACTCCAACAGCAATTTCTCAAATAATAGAACAATTGCTAAACGTTCCAATAAGTCTGTTATTTGCATATATCTTATATAAACAAGGAGTACAGTATGGAGCAGCAGGTGGAACAATTGGGACCACTATTGGAGCATTAGCAGCATGTATTTTCCTAGTGTACATATATAAAAGGAATAGAATAAAAATTCATAAAAATAATAATGAAGAATCAGAAGCAAGGATTGTACGTCACAGTAATAAGGAACTTGTAAAAAGATTATTCAAATATGGAATCCCTATAACTTTAAGCTCAGGACTTCAGTATGTGGGCTCAGTTATAGATATGGCTGTTGTAAAAAATCGTCTTAAAGTAGCTGGATTTCTTTTAGATTCCGAAAGGAATATAAAATTCGCAAGTTTAAGCCAATATAGAACACTTATAAACGTTCCACTTACAATAATAGCGGCTTTAAGCTCTGCTGTTATTCCAGCTATATCAAGAGCTGTAGTCTTAAAAGATAAAAAAGAAATGAAAGAAAAGATAACTTTTGCTTTCAAAACCAGCTACATGGTTTCCATACCATGTGCAGTAGGTCTTGCTGTTTTAAGCAAAAGCATATATGATTTCATCTACATAGGAGATTCTTCAGGATATGAACTTATGATGTATGGCTCTATAGCTATCGTATTTATGTCAATAGTTCAAATTCAAACAGTAATTCTTCAATGCGTAAACAAGCTTTATGCAGTACTATTATCTTTAGCAATAGGAATAGGAGCAAAGCTTTTATCAAATTATTTCTTGATAGCTATGCCTTCTGTAAACATAAATGGAGCTATAATAGGAACTATCCTAAGCTATCTGATTCCTATGATTATAAATCATAAGATAATGCAGAGTGCCTTAAAGATAAGAATAGGTATAATAAGCACTGCAATAAAACCATTTATATCTGCAGCACTTATGGGAATAGTTGTATACATCTGCCATATGAACCTTGGATGGTTTTTTGCTCTTATGGGTGACGGATACCTTATGAGAGCCATACCTACGTTAATATCTGTATTTATAGGCGTAATTGTTTATGCTTATGGACTAGTTCTCACTGGGGGAATAACTAAAAAAGATTTGAATTCATTTTCTCCTAGAATAGTAAAGGCAATGCCAAAATCATTGAAAAAGAGATTAAGATAAAGAACATAAAAACACCGCTTTCCTTAAAAGGAGTGAAGTGGCTTTTAATAAGTTAGATTTTTCTTCTAACTTGTTGGAGTCACATCAGAGAAAGCGGTGTTTTATTATTATACTTTAATATTTTTGATGCTTTAAATCTACCATTGCAAAAGGTGCAAAGGCAAAGCCTAAAAGTATGAAAAATGGTTTTGGTACTGATGGAAATAGTGATAGGCACATTTTCAAAGTAAAGAAGCATAAAAGTCCAAGTAGCAGAACATACAGTATATTCATTAAACTTACATTTAAAGTTATATTTTTATTTATCTCCCTAAGATTTAGAATAAGCATCAATATAGCAGAAGCCAGAATAGCAATACCAAAGGCGTATACATTTATTTCAGGCACTCCAGCCAATACATACAAAAATATAAGTTCTACAAAAGAAGCTATTATAGAATTCCTTAATATCAAGTTTTGTTTGCCAAGACCGTTTAGGATTCCCACTGAGGCGTTAGCTACAAAAGAGATAGGTGGACATAGTGCCGCAAAGACTATATACTGTCCTAAATCTCTTCTCTTAAAAAACATATATCCTAAATCTTCAGGCATATTCCAAGCTATAGCTAAGGTACATAATCCAAGTATCATAGCAATCTTCAAAACTTCTTTTATCCTGTTAGAAGCCAGAAAATAATCCTTCTTATTCATGAGCTTAGAAAGATTTGGAATAAGAAGTGTTATGAGGGAACCTATTACAAGCATAGGAAATACAACTATATTCATAGACATACCAGAAAATTTTCCTATAGCATTTAAGGCAGCAGAGTACTCTAAACCTGCAGCAACAAGTCTTCTTGGTAGTATCAAAGTAGCCAAAGTATCTAATGCTGTTGTAGATAATCCGTTAAGACATAGGGGAAAGGCTATTATAAGTACATTAAAGGCTAACTGCACCCGCCCTTCCTTGTATATGCAGCCTCCCTTTAGAGGACGAACATATTTTCTGTAATAAATATACAAAAAAACTAAACTTACAAATTCACCTATGACTAATGCTATGTATGCTAAAGCTACTGAGGTTTCTAAGGATTTTACACCAAAATGAAAAAGCAGTGTTAAGATGACAAAAATTCTTAATGATTTTTCTCCTATATCAATTATAGCTGGTACTAAAATTTGTGATGTACCATAAAAGAAACCTTTTATTATATTTGAAAGACATATGAAAATCATGGCTGGTGTTGTTATTCTTAATGCCAAAATCGTTCTGTTATCCTTTATTAAGTAATTAGCTATTTGAGGAGCAAATAGGAAAACCAAAACAGCTACAATCAAAGCCCATAAGATATTGAAACTAAAGGTTGTTTTTATAGTTTTTCTTAAATTGTAGTAGTCATGATTGTCATAATAAACTGCAGATAGTTTTGAAATAGCAGTTATTATGCCGCCACACATAAGGCATATAAAGAGATTATATAAAGGCATTATAAGTCCATATAATGCCATACCTTCAGCTCCAAGAAGCCGTGAAAGTATTATGGAAAATATAAAGCCTAATACACCTGTTGTCAGATTTGAGAGAATCAAGAAAAATGAATTTTTATAAAAATTGTCACTCATGAAATCCTCCTTGAAAGTAATACAATAATTAATATTCTAAGGGTTTAAATAATATTACAAATAGATTTTTTACAAGGGGTAAACATTAAGTAATTATTTTAGGTTTATAAAAATATATATAACTAATGTAATAATTGGTGTGAAGGGGTTTAGGGTGAAAAAGATATTTTCTAAGATTATAATAGCGGCTATCATAGCTGGGATGGTAGTTGTGCTTGGAAAGGCATATACATCTCCAACTATGGACATAAAAAATAAAGATATGGAATGGAACATAATCTATAAAGGTCTTAAAAATAGCAGAGATTTTGCAGTTGATGAGGAAGATAATACTTTTATAGCTTTTAAAAATAAGATACAAATGATAGATTCCCTAGGTCAGAGCCGAATAATATATGAAAAGAAAGATTTGGACATATATGATATAGAGTATTTTAAAGGGAATATATATATAGCTACAGACAATAGAATAATAGCTTTAAATACTAGAAGCGGAGAAGTAAATGAGCTGTTAAAGGATATACCCAATAAAGGAGATTACAAGAAAGTTTCTCTAATTGCATATGGAGGAAAGCTTTATGCATCAATAGGGTCGGCTACTAATGCAGGGGTTGTAGGTGAGGATAATAATTGGCTTAAAGATGATCCGTATTTTCATGATACAACACCTATAGATGTAATACTTAAAGGAAAGAACTTCAATAATGAAACTACAGGAGCATATTCATCATACAATACTAAGACAAAAGAAGATGAAACCATAAAATCATCTATACCAGCAAATAGTTCACTTATAAGCTATGATTTTTCTACTAAAAAGTGGACTCTTTACTGCTATGGCGTAAGGAATATCGAGAGTATGGACTACAATTCAAATGGAGAGATCTATGGAACGGTAGGCGGAATAGAACCTAGAGGGTTAAGAGGTATCGAAGGGGATAGCGACTATATATATGAATTGAAAAGTGGTAAATGGTACGGATGGCCGGATTATAGCGGTGGAGACCCTATAATATCTCCAAGGTTTACAAGCAGTACAAAGGAAGCTATGGAATTTGTAATGAAAAAGCATCCAACAAGCAATCCAGAGGTACCATATTATCAGCACAGTTCTTTGAGTTCATTAGGTACTATGGCCATAGATAGAGAGGGTATTCTTGGAGAAAAGGACAGTATTTATTTCTATGACAGACAGGATAAAATAGTTTACGCCCTAGAAAAGAAAGGCACGGCAAAAGAGAAGATAAAGCTTAATAATGGTGATATAAATTCATTACATTTTACTGAAAAATCATTAAGGGTTTTAGATGGAGAGACAGGGGTTCTATATGATATAACAAAAGCGGCAAGCAGTATGATTAAATCTATAAATAACTCAACTTTGTATGGAAGCATTATAATAATAGTTGCTATGGTTATAGCTTTTACTTGGAAAAATGTAAGAGGAAGATAATATAACAGGATAATTCTGGAAGGAATTATCCTGTTTTTATTGAATTAAGTACTAGGGGTGATAGTATGAAAGAATATGTGATAGATTTAAGAGACATATGTTTGAAAGGAAATGTTTTAGACGTTTCAAATAATAATTATGATATAGTATATAGTTTGTTTAAAGAAACTTTTCAAGAGGTATCTGTGGATTATGTAGAGGAAAACAGTGACCTTGTAGAGGTGGAGTTTTACCATAATGTCATAATGTTCTTTTATTTAGGCAGGTTGTGGACTAACGGTGACAGAGGTAATATAATCAAAGGTATATTAAAAAATATGAAACCTGATGGAGAACTGCTTTTGTGGGATATAGATAAGAAATATGGAGAAACTTTTAATGGAAAGATAATCACCTTTTTACCTAATGATAAGAAGAAAGAGATCATAGTAAAAGATTATAATCCACTTAAAGAACTTAGAAAGGAAACTGTGGAAAGGATAATATGTCCATATTTTGATATAACAGAGCAGAAGTCCTGGGGAGAGATATACTATATCCGAGCTAAAAAGAAGGGAATTGATTTACATGAAGACATTACTAGTAGGGATAAATTCAAAATTCATACACAGCAACTTGGCGGTAAGATACTTAAAGGCATACACAAAGAAGCTGAATTACGACTCAGAAATTTTAGAAGTGACCATAAATGATTCCATAGAAAATATAGTTAGAGCTATAATCCTAAGAAAGCCTAATATAGTAGGCTTTTCTACTTACATATGGAATTTGGAATACGTAGAAAAGGTATCTAGGATAGTAAAAGAGATAGATGACAGTATAGAAATTTTTTATGGAGGTCCTGAGGTGACCTTTGATAGTTACAGCTTTTTAGAAAATAGTGCTGGGGATTATGTTATTGAAGGAGAAGGAGAAGAAACTTTTTACAACTTCATCAAAAATAAAATAGATGGGGCTTCTATGTATGATATAGAGGGGCTTTATGTAAAAAATCATGATGGCACCATAAGATATGGAGGAAAAAGGCCACTTATAGACATGAATTCCATAGTATTCCCATACAATGATAAGGACGACCTAAAAAACAAGATAGTATACTATGAAGCGTCAAGAGGATGTCCATTTAGATGCAAATACTGCCTTTCATCAACAACTCATGGAGTCAGATTTTTGCCTATAGAAAGGGTAAAAAGAGAGCTTAAATTTCTCATAGATAAGGATGTTAAGCTAATAAAGTTTGTAGATAGGACCTTTAACTGCAATTCAAAATTTGCAATGGAAATATGGAAATTCCTAATAGAAGAAGGGCGAGATACCTGTTTTCACTTTGAAATATCTGCAGATATATTAAAGGACGAAGAAATAGGGCTTTTATCAAAAGCTAAAACGGGTCAGTTTCAATTTGAAGTTGGAGTTCAAACTACAAATAATGAAGTGCTCAGAAATATAAACAGATTTGTGAATTTTGAGGACATAAAAGAAAAGGTAATAGAACTAGAAGCTATAAAGAATATAAAGCAGCATTTAGACCTTATAGCTGGTCTTCCGGGAGAAGATTTTACTTCCTTCAAAAAATCTTTTGATGATGTGTATTCAATAAAACCAGAAGAGATACAGCTAGGTTTTTTGAAACTTCTAAAGGGATCTTCTATGAGAGAGGAAGCAGAAAAGTGGGGAATGAAATTCTCTCCATATCCTCCTTATGAGATTTTAAGTACCAATGACGTTAGTTATGAAGAGATGCTTATTTTAAAGAATATAGAAAAGGTTGTAGATAAATACTATAATTCGAGAAAATTTACAAATATAATAAATTTCCTTATAAAAAATTGGGCTAGTCCTTTTGAATTTTTCTATGAGCTAGGGCAGTATTTTTATAACAAAGGCTATTTTAATATGAATATCTCAAATAATGATTACTATAAAGTATTTTTAGATTTTAATATGGAAATGCTAAAAGGGGATGAAGAACCTTTAAAATCTATAGTGAGATATGATTATTTGAGCTTCAATAAAAAGAGGGGAATTCCAGATTTTCTAAAGAGCGATATCACTAAAATTGAAGAAAGGACCATAAAAGAAAAGATAAAGGATGAACTAAGTGCTTGGGATAATTCTTGGGTTATAGATAAGTTTAGCGTGGATATAGAAGAGTTTGAAAAAACCGAAAAAGTGAAAATTAAGAATATTTATACAATATTTAAAGGAATTGATAGAATCTTTATAGAATAGTAGTTTGTAGAGTGGTTGTTTAAAAAATATTAATTAAATTCTTATTGAACTTAGATTCAAAACAATATATAATATGAATAACCAGTATTCAATACCATATTAAGCATTAATTGATATTGAAGTGATTTTAATAAAAAGGTGGTGATATATGTGGCATTAGAAGCTGTAAAAGACATCAGGCAAGCAGAAGAAAAAGCAGAAGAAACTTTAAGAGCATCAAGAGAACAAGCAAAAGATATAATTAAAAATGCTGGAATTAAAGCAAAAGAAAAGTACGATGAGATTATATTGTCAGGTAAAAATGATGTTAAGGTCATCATAGAATCAAAGGAAGAAGAAGGCAGAAAAGAGTCATCGCCTATACTGGAAAAGGGTAGCACAGAAAGAGAAGAGATTTTAAATCTTCATGAAGCAGCAATGCAAAAGGCTGTAAATTTAGTGGTTGAAAGGATAGTGAACGTAAATGGCAATAGTTAAAATGAGCAAATTCACGTTATTCACCTTTGAATCACAAAAGGAAGAACTTTTAGATAAGCTTCAAAACTTTGAAAAAGTTCAGTTCATAGATTTAAGAGAAAAGAGAGAAGGAGACTTAAACTTTTTTAATCCTTCAGATGAGAAAAAGGACCTTTCAAATGTTCAAGGGGATTTAGCAAAGGTTAAATTTGCCTTAGATTCACTTCATCCCTACGCTGAAAAGGAGAGTGCTCTGAAAGCTCTTAAAGAGGGTAAAGAAGAATTTACCTACAATGAATTGAAAGAAAAGGCCAATAAGAGTAACTGGCAGGATATTTATCTTTCTATAAAGTCTATGGACGATAGCTTAAATAGCATAAAAAATGAGGTTAGCAAGCTTAAGGGCCAGGGAGAGGAATTGCTTCCTTGGGAGAACCTAGATGTATCCTTTGGTGATTTAGGAGCAACAACAAATACGATTTCCTTTGTTGGAACTATGCCTAAGACTTTCATAGATGGATTTAGGGAAAAGTTCGACAGTGAAATTCCTTGCTCATATGTGGAGAAAGTTAGTGAAGTTAAAGGAGAAGCTTATCTTATAATCATAGTTCATAAGGACTCTGAAAGAGATGCAAATGAAATTTTAAAGTCCTTTAGCTTTAACAAATCAAGCATAGCTGAAACAGGTATGCCAAGAGAGATTATAAATGACATAGGTGAGAAGATAAAAAGTCTATACCTAAAGGAAGATGAGCTAAAAGGTAAGTTCAAAGAAGCAAGTTCTAATATAGAAGAATTAGAAGTGGTTTATGAATATCTAAGCAATGAAGAGCTTAAGGTTTCAGCTTCAGAAAATTTCTTAGAGAGTCCAAATGTGGTAGCTGTAAGTGGATGGGTTCCAACAGAGGACAGAGAGGAACTTACAAAAGCCATAGAAAAGGTAGTTGGAAAAGACTATTATATAGAGCTGGAAGAAGCGGAGTATGGAGACGCAGAGGTTCCTGTAGCCTTAAAAAACAATAAGGTTGTATCAGCTTTCCAATCAATCACGGAAATGTTCAGTACTCCAAAATATAATGAGATGGACCCAACACCTATTATGACTCCATTCTATCTATTATTCTTTGGAATGATGCTTGCAGATGCAGGTTATGGAATAGTCATGTTTGTAGCAGCACTAATAGCTCTTAAAAAGTTTAATTTAGATGAGAAGAAAGCAAACTTTGCTAGATTCTTCATGTACCTTGGAATACCTACAACCGTAGTTGGTATAATATATGGATCATATTTTGGAGATATATTAAAGCCATATGGGGTTAAGGGATTTGTAGACCCATCCACTGATGTTATGACAGTGCTTATAGCATCACTAGCAATAGGTGTATTCCAAATATTTGTGGGTCTTGGAGCTAAAGCTTATATGCTCATAAAGGAAAAACAATATCTATATGCCTTTTTTGATGTAGGTTCTTGGTATATGACCTTAGGTGGAGCACTGCTTTTTGCAGGAAGTATAATAGGACTTCCAGGAGGAATAGTATCCTTTGGTAAATGGACAATGATAGCTGGAATGATTCTTATTGTCTTAACTCAAGGGAGAGACAATGAAAAGATTGGAGCAAAACTTGCTGCTGGATTATATGCTCTATATGGATTAAGCGGTTATGTAGGAGATATAGTTTCCTATTCTAGACTTATGGCTCTAGGACTTGCAGGTGGATTCATAGGTTCAGCCTTTAACCTTATGATTGGAATGATAGGAAATCCAATTGCAAAAATAATTTTTGGAACATTGATATTCTTAGGAGGGCACTTATTTAATGTATTAATAAGTGCATTAGGAGCATATGTTCATACTTGTAGATTACAATATGTAGAATTCTTTGGAAAGTTTTATGAAGGTGGAGGAAGACCTTTCTCACCATTTAAATCTAGAAATAAATTTATAACAGTTAAAAAAGATTAGGAGGAATAAAAATGGAAAATTTATTTAGTTTTTTTGTAGATAATGGAGGATTAATATTAGCAACATTTGGTATGGCTTTAGCAGTAATAATGCCAGGAATAGGATCAGCAAGAGGTGTTGGACTTGTGGGAGAAGCTGCTGCTGGTTTAATAACAGAAGAACCAGAAAAATTCGGTAAGTCATTAGTTCTTCAATTACTACCAGGTACTCAGGGATTATACGGATTCGTTATAGGACTTATGGTATTTTTAAAGCTTGATGTAGCTATGGATTTAGGAACTGGATTCTATTTATTCTTTGCATGTCTACCAATAGCTTTTGTTGGCTGGAAATCAGCTATATCACAGGCTAAGACAGCTGCTGCTGGTATAGCAATACTTGCTAAGAACCCAGAGCACAATACTAAGGGTATCATTTACTCAGCAATGGTTGAAACTTATGCATTATTAGCATTCGTTATATCTCTACTTTTAGTATTTAAGTTCTAATAAATTATCTTTTAAGGATGTGAAGATATGTCAAATTTAAATAATTTAACTTCTAAAATCCTAGAAGATGCTAATTTAAAGGCTGCTGAAATTATAGAGAAGGCCAAAGCTGAAGAGGCTGCTATAATCAATAAGAAGGCAAAGGAAGCTCAAGATATAAAGAAATCTATGATAGATAAGGCAACTATGGAAGCTGAAATAAGAAAAGAGAGAATTATATCAGGAGCAGAGCTTAAAGTCAGAAATGAAAAACTTAGAGCCAAGGGAGAAATTATAGACAAAGTATTTGTAACAGCCCTTGAGACACTAAAAGAAATGCCTTCTGACAAGTTTGTAAATATATTAAAAACTTATATTTCAAACATTGATATAGCTGGTGATGAAGAGCTTATAGTACCAGCAAAATATAAAGAGGCTGTCAGCTTAGCATTAAAGGATATAAATGAAGAATTAAAGAAAAATAATAAATTAGGTGAGATAAAGCTTTATGATGGACATCGTGAAGTTGCAAGCGGATTTATAGTAGCTAAAAACGGAATAGAAGGAAATTACACCTTTGAAAGCCTATTAAATTACTATAGAGATGAGCTTCAAGGAGAAATAGTAAAGACTTTATTTAGCTAGTTAAGGAGGATAGCCCTATGGATAGAATGAATTTCACTCAGGCGGTAGCTAGGCTTAGAGTTTTAGAAAAAAGGCTCCTTAATGAACTTAAGTTTGAAAGAATGATAGATGCATCCTCAGCTATGGAGGCCCTAAGAGTTCTTCAGGAAACTGAATACAGCGCTTTTATGGGAAATGTGAAAAAGCCAGAGGACTATGATTTGCTACTTAAGGAGGAGCTAAAAAGGGTATATGACCTTATGTATGAGGTATCTCCAGACAAATCTATAGTGGATATAATGAGTTTAAAATATGATTATCATAATTTAAAGGTGCTTCTAAAAGGAAAGATCTTAGGAAAAGACTTAGATTATCTCCTTATGGATTCCGGCTCTATAAAAGTAGAAAAGCTAAAGCTTATAATAACTACAGAAGACTATAAAGCTTTGCCAGAGCTTATGAGAGAGGCATTCTTAGAGGCTGAAAAGGTATTTTCTATAGATAAGGATCCTCAGAAGATTGACGTAATAATCGATAGATATTTGTATAAAGATTTAGTAAAAAGAGCTCAAACTTCAGAGTACGAATTTATAAAGGAATATATGAAATCTAACATTGATTTTATAAATGTGAGAACCTATATAAGACTTAAGAAGCAGCAAAAACCTTTCAAATTCTTTAGCGAAGTTTATATTGAAGGTGGAGCTATAAAAGAAGAGTTTTTCTTTAAATACTATGAAGGCTCTTTAGAAAATATTATGGAAGAGATACCTTCGTTCATAAAGTATAAAGATGTAATAAAGAAGGGGATAGAAGATTATATCTCTACAGGAAGACTTAGTTCTTTTGAAAAGCTATGGGAAGATTACATCATGAAAAAGGCCAAGGAAGCTAAATATGTTCACTTCGGTGCTGAGCCTATAGTATCTTATATTATAGCAAAGGAAACAGAAATAAAGCTTCTAAGAATAGTTATGGTAGGAAAGATAAATAATCTTCCAATAGAGTCCATAAGGGAAAGGCTGCGTGATGTCTATGTATAAAATAGGAGTTGTTGGAGATAAGGATTCTGTTCTAGCATTTAAGGCCATAGGCATAGATGTCTATGATGTGACAGAAAGAGAAGAAGCTAGAAAGACTATAGATAGAATGGCAATGGAAAACTATGCAGTTATTTTCGTTACTGAACAGATTGCTAAGGACTTGGAGGAAACTATAGAGAGATATAATAAGTCCATGGTTCCGGCTATAATCTTAATTCCAAGTAATCAAGGTTCATTAAATATTGGAATTAAAAGAGTTCAAGATAACGTTGAGAAAGCAGTAGGCGTGAATATTTTATAGGAAGCGAGGTAAGTAGCTTGAAGGTTGGAAAGATAGTTAAAGTATCCGGACCATTAGTTGTTGCTGAAGGAATGGATGAAGCTAATGTGTATGACGTTGTAAAAGTTAGTGATAGACGTCTTATTGGTGAAATAATAGAAATGAGAGGCGATAAAGCTTCTATTCAGGTATATGAAGAGACAACAAGTGTTGGACCAGGAGAGCCGGTTTACAGCACAGGAGAGCCTTTAAGTGTAGAGCTTGGACCAGGATTATTAGAAGCTATGTTTGATGGAATTCAAAGACCACTAGAAGAGTTCCAAAAGATAGCGGGTAATTTCCTAGAAAGAGGCATAGAGGTAACTCCATTAAATAGAGAAAAGAAATGGCACTTTGTTCCTACTAAAAAAGTAGGAGATTATGTGATTCCAGGAGACATAATCGGAACAGTTCAAGAAACTTCAGTTATAGAACATAGAATAATGGTCCCAGTAGGAGTGGAGGGAACATTAAAATCTTTAAATGAAGGTGATTTTACAGTAGTTGAAACTATAGGTACTGTAGAAACTGCATCAGGAGAAAAAGAACTTATTATGATGCAGAAATGGCCTGTAAGAAGAGGAAGAAGATATGCTAGAAAGCTTAATCCTATAGAGCCATTGGTTACAGGACAAAGAATAATAGATACTTTCTTCCCTGTTACAAAGGGAGGAACAGCTTGTGTTCCAGGACCTTTCGGTAGTGGAAAGACAGTTGTTCAGCACCAGCTTGCAAAATGGGCAGATGCTGAGATAGTTGTATATGTTGGATGTGGAGAGCGTGGAAATGAGATGACTGACGTTCTTATGGAATTCCCAGAGATCAAAGACCCTAAAACTGGAGAATCCCTAATGAAGAGAACAGTTCTTATAGCAAACACTTCAAACATGCCAGTTGCAGCTAGAGAAGCATCAATATACACTGGAATGACAATAGCAGAATATTTTAGAGACATGGGTTATTCCGTAGCACTTATGGGAGACTCCACATCAAGATGGGCAGAGGCACTTAGAGAAATGTCTGGCCGTCTTGAAGAAATGCCAGGTGAGGAAGGTTATCCAGCATATTTAGGATCAAGACTTGCTGAATTCTATGAAAGAGCAGGTAAGGTAATATGTTTAGGATCTGATGAGAGGGAAGGAGCTCTTACAGCTATAGGAGCGGTATCACCTCCAGGAGGAGATTTATCAGAGCCAGTTACTCAAGGTACTCTTAGAATAGTTAAGGTATTCTGGGGACTAGATTCGTCTCTTGCATATAAGAGACACTTCCCAGCTATACAGTGGTTAAACTCTTACTCACTTTACGTTGACAAGATTGGCGCATGGATGAATGAAAATGTAAATGAAAATTGGAATGATTTAAGAATAAAGGCTATGGCACTTCTTCAAGAAGAAGCAAGCTTAGATGAAATAGTAAGACTTGTAGGTAAGGATTCTTTGTCAGAAGATGATAGATTAAAGCTTGACGTTGCAAAATCCATAAGAGAAGATTATCTAATGCAAAATGCTTTCCACGATGTAGATACTTATGCATCCTTAGAAAAGCAATATAAGATGCTAGATTTAGTACTTCAATTCATGGATGAAGGAAGAAGAGCATTAAAGGCTGGGGTATATCTAGATAAAATAATAGATATGCCTATAAGAGAAAAGATTGCTAGAGCAAAATATATCCCAGAAGAAGAGATAGGGAAGATAGATGAGATATCTAAGGAGCTTTCTTCTGATATGGATAAATTAATAGCAGAAGGAGGGGTATACGATGCTTAAGGAATATAGAACCGTAAGAGAAGTTGTAGGACCACTTATGCTTATTGAGGGAGTTGAAAATGTAAAATTTGACGAACTTGTAGAGATAGAGATCCAAACTGGAGAAATAAGAAGAGGTAAAGTTCTAGAAATAAACGAAGACAAGGCTCTTGTTCAGTTGTTTGAAGGTTCCGCTGGAATAAACCTAAAGAATTCTAAAGCAAAATTTCTAGGTAGGCCTCTAGAGCTTGGAGTATCCGAAGATATGCTTGGAAGAGTCTTTGACGGACTTGGAAGACCAAAGGACGGCGGTCCAAACATAATACCAGAATCAAGAAAAGATATAAATGGTATTCCTATAAATCCTGTATCAAGAGACTATCCATCGGAATTTATTCAAACTGGAATATCTGCAATAGATGGACTTAACACTCTAGTAAGAGGACAAAAACTTCCTGTTTTCTCAGCATCAGGACTTCCACATGCTGAGCTTGCTGCACAGATTGCAAGACAGGCAAGAGTTTTAAATTCTGACTCAAAATTCGCTGTTGTATTTGCTGCCGTTGGTATAACTTTCGAAGAAGCTCAATTCTTTATAGATGACTTCACTAAGACAGGAGCTATAGACAAGGCTGTTTTATTCATGAACCTTGCAAATGACCCTGCCATCGAAAGAATTGCAACTCCAAGAATGGCACTTACAGCTGCAGAATATTTAGCATATGAAAAAGGTATGCATGTACTTGTTATAATGACTGACATAACAAACTACTGTGAGGCCTTGAGAGAAACTTCTGCTGCAAGAAAAGAAGTTCCAGGAAGAAGAGGATATCCAGGATACCTATATACTGACCTTGCTACATTATATGAAAGAGCAGGAAAGATAAAAGGACTTCCAGGATCAATCACTCAAATCCCTATACTTACAATGCCAGAAGATGATAAAACTCACCCTATTCCAGACCTTACAGGATATATAACAGAAGGTCAGATAATACTATCAAGAGAGCTTTACAAAAAAGGAATAATGCCTCCTATAGATGTATTGCCATCACTATCAAGACTTAAGGATAAGGGTATAGGAAAAGGCAAGACAAGAGAAGACCATGCAGATACAATGAACCAGCTTTTTGCAGGTTATGCTACAGGTAAGCAGGCAAAGGAACTTGCTGTAATTCTTGGAGAGTCCGCTCTTTCTGAATCAGACAAGAAGTTTGCAAGATTTGCAGAAGCTTTTGAAAATGAATATGTATCCCAAGGATTCAACACAAATAGATCTATAGAGGAGACTTTAGATATTGGCTGGAAGCTATTATCCATCTTACCAAGAACGGAACTTAAGAGAATAAGAGATGAATATTTGGATAAGTACTTGCCTAAAAGAGAGGATGAGTAGCTATGAGATTAAATGTTAATCCTACTCGTATGGAGCTTACCAAACTAAAAAAGAGACTGGTAACTGCTACAAGAGGACATAAGCTTTTAAAAGACAAACAAGATGAGCTTATGAGAAGATTTATTGATCTTGTAAAGTATAACAATACTCTTAGAAGAGAAGTAGAAAGGGAATTAAGCGCATCTCTTAAAGAATTCGTAATGGCAAGAGCCGTTATGAATTCTGAAATGTTAGAAGAAGCTATCATTTATCCAAAGGAAAAGATATCTCTAGAGCTTCATACAAAGAATATAATGAGTGTAAATGTGCCTGTTATGGAATTCAAAAGAGCCTTAGAGGGTGACGAAGGAAGCATATATCCCTATGGATTTGCATCAACTTCATCAGAACTTGATGATTCTATATCAAAACTTTACACTATACTTCCTAAGCTTTTAGAGCTGGCAGAAGTAGAAAAGAGTACTCAGCTTATGGCTGACGAGATTGAAAAGACAAGAAGAAGAGTTAACGCTCTTGAGTATATGACAATACCACAACTTGAGGAAACAATAAGATATATAAGAATGAAGCTTGAGGAAAATGAAAGAGGAAATCTTACAAGACTTATGAAAGTTAAGAGTATGATGGAAGAGCAAGCATCTAAAGCTGCAAATAACAATTAATAAAATACACTTAAAATGGCAGTTCCATAGGAGCTGCCATTTTCATGTCTTTAATTATCTTTTGAAGATACATATAGATCCCTTATTATAATTTAGGATACGAAAATAAACTAACTGCAAGTGTAAGGACATCAGCAAGTGGTTGAGATAAATAAATTCCAAGGATTCCAAAGAAGTGTGGCAATATCAAGATAAATGGAATATATAATAGTCCTTGTCTTAGTGTGGATAAAAATACACCATATTTAGAATCTCCTATTGACTGAAAGATTATATAAACCGATAAGAGGCTTTGATAATAAAATATATGTTAAAGAAACTAAAATTGTAAGAAGTATGGTTGATTTTAAAGCAAAGCGTTCTGATTCATTAAAACGTCCTTCATTCTTAGCACCAAAGGAATAGGCGGCAACTGGCTGATATCCCTGCATAAATCCTAGAATTACATAATGTCCAACAAGAACAAGTCTTTTGACTACCCCGTATGCTGCAATTATTAAGTCACTTTCTGCAAGAGAAGAGGCGGCCATATTTGTAAGAGAGGTTGACGCAGCAAGGCATATTTGAACTACTGCTGTAGGAATTCCTATATCCATAACTGTCTTAAATAAATTTAGGGTCGGTTTAATGGATGTTAATTTTAAGATAGCTTTAGATGGCTTCATAGTTGATAAAATTGATTCTTTTTCACATGAAATATCACCATTCATACTTAATCATCCTCCCTTTGAATAACACCGTAAAGTAAAATGTTCAATGAAAAATTGCATTTCTTTTCATGTTCGTGAAGGCCAGCTTCACTTGAAAATTCATCTTGATATCTAGCATTTAAGAAATCTTGATAGAGTCTAAAGGTATTTATAACTTCATCTATGGTTATGTCTTTGCGTAGTTTTACATTTTTAAGTAATGTTGTAAGAACAGATATATTAAGATTATCAAAGTTTGATTTGATCTTTAGAATATCCTCTTTAAGATGAATAGGAGGATTTATTACTGAGCTACAAAAGAGTTTTTAATATATAGGGTTTTCATTAGCAATAAAATTATAGAGAAAATGGTCAATATTTCCTCGTAAATGTTTTCTGAACTGTATATTAAAAAAATATACAAAATATCTTTACACATATATAAAAATAATGTATTCTAGTGTATATACACTAGAATACAGGGGGAAGACCAATGGGAGATAAAATAAAAAAAATAACTTTTACAGGATTATTTACAGCGCTTGCTATAATGATACCAACTATATTTAAGCCATTTCAAATTATCATAGGACCATTTTCGCTTACACCGGCATCACACCTTCCAGTGTTTTTGTCTATGCTTATATCACCAACAGCAGCTATGGCAGTAGGTTTTGGCTCTACATTAGGATTTTTGATGTCAGGAACACCTATTCATATAGTAGCTAGAGCTGCCATGCACATAATAGTCGGAGGAGTAGGAGCATACTTAATCAAAAAAGGAGTATCCTTCACAAAAATGGCTGTTATAACTGCACCACTACATGCTTTGACAGAAGCTTTAGCTGTAGCGGTATTGCCAGGTTTTGATATAAAGTTTATACTTATGACAGTGGCAGTAGGTACTTTAATCCATCATGGAGTTGATGCAGTGCTTTCAGGCACATTGATAAAAGCTCTATCCAAAGCTATGAAGAAAGATTTATTCAAGGGTATGTTTCAATACAATAAAGTAGCATAAGTTAAAATATTTATTCATATTATGATTAGTTTTTTTAAAACAGTGAAAGAATTTAACATGTCTTCACTGTTTTTTACTTTTGGACAATTATGTGATTAATGGCAGTGAGTATTTAAAAAAACATGAAACAGTGATATTATATTAAAGTCCACATAATGATGAAATAAAAAGTAATTATATAAATTCATAATTTTAAGATTGAGCTTAGGAGGTGGTTGCATGGATAAAATTAAAGATATGGAATTAGAAAAAGGACATTTAAATGAGACAAAAGAATGGATACGCAAAGAGGTAGAGAGGATAGAGGTTAGAAATGAAACTTTAAAATCTCAAATATCAACCTTAAAAAAATCAGCAAGAGGAAGCTATAGTGAGGAACTTGAAAATTCAAAACTTCTTTTTAATATCGTTTCAGAAAGACTTCATAATTATGAAGAGGCTTATCACAAACCTTATTTTGCAAGAATAGACTT
>JALEZF010000048.1 GCA_022773025.1 Clostridium sp.
TGGGAATTCTTCTTCTGATGGAATAAGAGGTTCTAGAGCTCTTTCTGCAAGGGCACCATGACCTATTTCTCTTCTACCAGGTCCTCTAAGAGGTCTAACTTCTCCAACACTGTATGATGGAAAATTGTAATGATGCATGTATCTCTTTGATTCTTCTTCACCAATACCATCAAGGATTTGGATGTCTCCTAAAGATCCTAAAGTAGCTACTGTAAGAACTTGAGTAAGTCCTCTAGTAAATAAACCTGTACCATGAGTTCTTGGAAGAAGTGATGTCTCACAGCTTATAGGTCTTATTTGATGGAATCCTCTTCCGTCTGGACGTCTATCTTCATTAAGAATCATGTTTCTAACTACTTCTTTTTGACTTTTATAAATTATATCAGCTATGTCTGCTCCATCATCTGGATACTTTTCATCAAAAGCTTCTGAGATCTTCTCTTTAACTTTATCTATAGCTGCATTTCTTTCATCTTTATCTGTTATATACATAGCAGATTTTATATCTTCAAAAGCAAAATCTCTAATTTCTTTTTCTAATGTCTCATCTATAGTATGTATTAATGGTTCTGCCTTTTCTTTTCCAAACTTAGCCATAGCCTCTTCTTGGAATGCAACTAGCTTTTGACACTCATCAAATCCGAATTTTATAGCATTAATCATAACATCTTCAGGTATCTCATCGGCACCTGCTTCAATCATCATTACTCTTTCTTTAGTTGCACATACAGTTAAACGTAAAGTACTCTCTTCTCTTTCCTTTGAATTAGGATTAGAAATGAATTTTCCGTCAATTAAACCTACATCTACAGTACCAACAGGAGTTGTAAAAGGTATGCTTGATAGACATAAAGCCATAGAAGCAGCGTTCATAGCTAATATTTCTGGAAGATTATCGTTTTCTACAGAAATTACAGTACAAACTACCTGTACATCATTTCTGTATCCCTTTGGAAATAAAGGTCTTAAAGGTCTATCTATAGCTCTTGCATGTAAGATAGCTTTTTCAGAAGGTCTTCCTTCTCTCTTTATGAATCCTCCTGGAATCTTACCAACAGAATATAATCTCTCTTCATATTCGATACTTAGTGGAAAGAAATCTACTCCTTCCCTTGGCTTTTCAGATGCATTAGCATTAACTAAAACAACAGTATCACCATAACTCATAAAAATAGCCGCATTAGACAGCATTCCTATTTTTCCATATTCAACTTTTAAATTTCTACCTGCAAACGTAGTTTCAAGTATATGGTTCATATAAAACCCTCCCTTCGATAGGTTATTAATAGTATTAACATTTTTTACTTAATTATTAATAGTTTAAAATAATAGAGCGGTTGCCCGCTCTTAATTATCTTCTTAATCCTAATTTTTTGATTAAGGTTCTGTATCTTTCGATGTCTTGCTTCATTAAGTAGTTAAGAAGACCTCTTCTTTGTCCAATCATAAGGAATAATCCTCTTCTTGAGTGATGGTCCTTCTTGTGAGTCTTTAAATGCTCAGTTAAGTCGTTGATTCTTTCAGTTAATATAGCTACTTGAACTTCTGGAGAACCACTATCTCCTTCATGTCTTGCGTATGTGTTGATTATTTCTTGTTTTCTTGCCTTATCCATTGTGTAAAACACCTCCATGTATTTATCGCCAATTTCCAAGAGTTAAGTTGGCAGTCTCAATTCTTAGAAACAGGTTCTCAACCGTTATTATAGCAAACAAATATATTATTGTAAATTATTTTCTCTTATTTTATATATATTTTTTTTAGTTTTGCTTCTTTTTCATCCTCACTTAATTGACTTATTAGGTCATTAAGATTTGAAAATTTAGATTCATTTCTTGTCTTTTCTATAAAATAAACAGCTATTTCATCACCATATATATCTTTATTAAAATCTAATATATAAGTTTCTATAGTTAAATTATTCCCATTTACAGTAGGATTAAACCCAATATTTGTTATGCCTTTATATATTTTTTCTTTATATCTTATATTTGTATAATAAACCCCTCTTTGGGGAATCACAAAATTCTTATTATAATCTAAGTTTGCTGTTGGGTATCCAAGAGTACGTCCAATTCCTTTACCTGATATAATTTTTCCTTTTATCATAAAAGGTTCTAATAAGTATTCATTAGCTTCTTTAAGATTTCCTCTTGCAATAAGATTCCTTATAAAAGTACTGCTTATTATATTGTCCTTATCTTTAAATGGCGGCATTACAGTTAATTTAAAATTATATTTTAAGCTGAGAGCTTTTAAAAGTTCCACATCACCTAAGTTTTTATATCCAAATCTATAATTAAATCCTACTACAATACCTTTTACATTGAATTTTGTGCAAATACTTCTAATAAACTCCTCTGGCGAAAGCTGCATAAAATTTTTGTCAAACTTTTCAAGAGTTAAGAAATCTATACCTTTTTCAGATAATAAATTTATCTTAGTATCATTATCCATAAGCAGCTTTGGCGCTTTATCTGGAGCTATAGTTGTCAACGGATGATTTAAAAAAGTATATACCATACTTTTTCCCCCATTGGCATCAGCATGTTCTTTTACCTTTTTTATAAGGCTCATATGACCTTGATGAAGTCCATCAAAGCTTCCTAATGCAAGGTAAATATCATAATTAATTTTTTTATAATCTTCGCCACTTAATACTATCATAGCTACAACCCCTAAAATAATAACTTTATTAGTTTAAAGCCATCACTAGTTTTTTCTCCTAAACCTAATAGCTCATCTTTGTTTGAATAAACTCTATAAAGTTTTCCAGATTCAATCTTGTCATTAAAGATAGCCTTATCTTTTATAGAAACACCATTTAATAAAAGTTTAAAAAACTTATCATTTACTAAAATCTTTTCATAAGGTCTTAATGCATCTTCTAAAGAAATTAGATAATTATTAAAATTATCCTTTGTAAGAGCTTCAAGTTCAATGGAATTTTCAGTATTAAAAACCCCACTGCCTTCTCTTACTAGCTCAGTCATAACAGCTCCACATTTTAAGCTGTCCCCTATATCTTTACAAAGACTTCTAATATAAGTGCCCTTTGAACATCTAACTCTAATAGTTATAAATGGTTTAGCGTATTTTAAAAGCTCAATATCATATATTGTGATTTTTCTCGCTTCTCTTTCTACTTCTATACCTTTTCTAGCTAGTTCATAGAGTCTTTTCCCATCTACTTTCAATGCAGAATACATAGGTGGAATTTGATCTATTTCCCCTATATAGGATTCTAAAACTTTTTCAACTTCACTTAAAGGTATTTCTCCAACTTCTTTAGATGAGATTACTGTTCCTTCTAAGTCATAGGTATCTGTTTCTTCTCCAAGCTTTAAAGTAGCCTTATATACCTTTTGATTCTCCATTATGTACTCTATTATCTTAGTACCTTTTCCAAGACAAATAGGTAGTACCCCAGAAGCAAGAGGATCTAGGGTACCAGTATGACCAACCTTTTTTTCACCACTTATGGAACGTACCGCTCTTACAACTTGAAAAGAAGAAATTCCTTTAGGTTTAAAAACATTTATTATTCCATCCATTTATAATTGCTCCTCAAGTTTAGCTAATACTAGTTTCTTTGCTTCAGCTATAGTAGATCCTTTAATCATACATCCTGCTGCCTTAGTATGTCCACCGCCACCGAAAACTTCGGCAACTTTTCTTACATCTAAATCCTTTTTAGATCTTAAACTAACCTTAGTTCCTTCGGTTCCTTCTTTAAATAAAGCAGCAACCTCAACAGTATCTATTTGCGTTCCAAAGGAAATTATGTCTGATGTGTCTCCATCTTCTAATCCTAAACTAGTAAGCATCTCCATGGTTAATTCCATAAAACAGATTTTATTGTCATGATGCATATTTAGTGTTTCAAAAACTTTTCCATAAAGCTTTAATTTTTCTACAGGTTTATTATCGAAAATTTCTCTGTGTATAGATGAAAAATCAATTCCAGTATCTATAATTTCTCCTGCAATTTTATGAGTTCTATTTGAAGTTCCTGAATGTCTAAAAGAACCAGTGTCAGTAACTAATGCTGTATATATACATTTAGCCATATCACTATCAATTTCAACATTCATATTTTTTATAATTTCATATACTATTTCTGCAGTTGCTGCTGCAGATGTATCAACATAGTTAATATCTCCATAGTTATCATTAGATAAATGATGGTCTATATTAATGACTTTATAGGTTCTATTATCTAAATCCAGCTCTCCAGAAAGCCTTTCAGTATTGCCACAATCTAATGCGATTAGACAATCTGTATTATCTAGAACTTTAACACATTCTCCACTAACTATATCTGAAGCCTTTAAGTATGAAAAAGCATATGGTATTACATCCTTAGATATAATATATACTTTTTTATTTAATTTATTTAATGCTTTGTAGAGGGCTAAAGCACTTCCTAAAGCATCTCCATCAGGAGAGGTATGATAGGTTATCCCTATCATACTACTTTCCTTAATTAAATTAATTAGACTCTCCATATTACTTATCATCCTTTATCTTCTCAAGAAGAGAATCTATATACATTCCATGCTCTATAGCATTATCCTCTTCTATTATTAATTCTGGAGTATATCTTAAATTCACTCTGTGAGCTAATTCTTTCCTCATAAATCCACGAGAAGATCTAAGGATTTCTAAAGAATTATTTTTAGATTCTTCATCACCAAAAATACTTATATACACTTTAGCATATCTTAAATCCCTAGTTACGTTAACATCTGTTACACTAATCATTGAGGTCATACGTGGATCCTTAATAGAATTTCTTATGATATCACTAAGTTCTTTTTTAAGTTCTTCATTAATTCTTCCACTTCTATATTTGGCCACCGAAAATCCCTCCTCTTATAGTTCTTTTCTTTTTATTTCTTCCATAGTAAATGCTTCTACTATGTCTCCCTCTTTTACGTCATTGAATTTTTCTATACTCAATCCACACTCATATCCAGAGTTTACTTCTTTTACGTCATCCTTAAATCTCTTTAATGATGCAAGACTTGATTCAAATATAACTATTCCATCTCTTATTATTCTAACGTCACTATTTCTAAGAAGCTTTCCGTTTAATACATAACATCCTGCTATAGTTCCTACATTAGAAATCTTATAAGTAGTTCTTATTTCGGCACTTCCAAGTACTACTTCTTTATAATCAGGTTCAAGCATTCCTATCATAGCTGATTTTATATCTTCTATAGCATCGTATATTATTCTATAAGTTTTAATATCAACCTTTTCTTTTTCAGCAGCAGTTACTGCATTATTGTCAGGTCTTACATTAAATCCTATTATAATAGCATTAGATGCAGTTGCAAGAGTTATATCTGTTTCAGTTATAGCTCCTACTGCTTGGTGGATAACTCTTACCTTTACATCATCAGTAGATAATTTCTCTAATGATTGTTTTAAAGCTTCTACAGAACCTTGAACGTCAGCTTTTACTATTATAGCTAATTCTTTAACTTTTCCTTCTTGGATCTGGCTATATAAATCCTCTAAAGAAACTCTATGAGAATTCATTAGTGAGTCAGCTTTTTCCTTTTGCTTTCTTGACTCAGCCATATTTCTAGCAGTCTTTTCATCTTTTACAACGTGGAATTTGTCTCCAGCTGCTGGAACTTCAGATAATCCTAAGATTTCTACTGGTATTGAAGGACCTGCTTTTTTAATTTTCTTTCCTTTATCGTCAAACATAGCTCTTATTCTACCATAT
>JALEZF010000033.1 GCA_022773025.1 Clostridium sp.
CATCAGATATCGGAGTGGACACATCTGTAGAGATAATAGAGAGACTAAGAAAGGTCATAAGGGATGAGAAAATTAATGACCCTAAAGAAGTTAAACCTTGTTTAAAGAGAGTTATTACAGATATGATTAATGATGGGGCAGAGGCAGGGGAAGAAGAAAACTATCCAAAAGCTATGCTTATAATAGGCGTAAATGGCGTTGGAAAAACAACTTCTATAGGAAAGATAGCGGCTCAATATAAAGCTGATGGAAAACACGTGATACTTGCAGCAGCAGATACTTTTAGAGCTGGGGCAATAGATCAGCTTGAAATATGGGCTAATAGATCAGGGGTAGATATAATTAAACATAATGAAGGTGCAGACCCTGGAGCTGTGGTATTTGATGCAATAAGCTCTTTTAAGGCAAAGAAAGGTGATGTACTTATCTGCGATACTGCAGGAAGACTTCACAATAAAAAGAACTTGATGAATGAGCTTGGAAAGATAAACAAGATAATAGATAGAGAATTGGAAGGTGTTCAAAAGGAAACTCTTTTAGTCTTAGATGGAACAACAGGACAAAATGCAGTTATACAAGCTAAGCAATTCATGGAGGTATGCCCTATTGATGGCATTGTTCTAACGAAGCTTGATGGAACTGCAAAAGGAGGAGTAGTCATCTCCATTAAGCAGGAACTTAATATACCTGTTAAGTACATAGGAGTAGGTGAAGGTATTGACGACCTTCAAAAATTTGATGCAAAATCATTTGCAGAAGCACTTTTTTAGATGTGTTAAGTAAAAGTACTTGACAACATATTCTGAATCTGATATTATTTCTTTTGTGAGTTAGGTGATTGATTATGGAAGAGAGAGTAGAAATATCTCTACTGCTTGATTTGTATGGAGAACTTTTGACAGAGAAACAAAAAAGTATAATGTTTATGTATTATAATGATGATTTTTCTTTGTCAGAAATAGCAGAGCTTAACCATACTAGTAGGCAAGCGATACATGACTTAATTAAAAGATGTCACAAGCAATTATTGAGCTATGAAGAAAGGCTTGACCTTTTGAAAAATAGCCTCAAAGCTGCTAAAAAGAAAGAAGAAATAATTTATCAGCTAAATAAGTTAATAGACAAACATATAGAAGACAAACACAGTATAGACAGTATAATAAAACTTATTGATGAGGCAATATAAAGTAGGAGGGATTACATGGCTTTCGAAGGATTAGGTTCAAAATTGCAGGATGCATTAAAAAAGCTTAAGGGCAAAGGAAAGTTAAACGAAAAAGATATAAAAGAAGCCATGAGAGAAGTTAAGCTGGCACTTTTAGAAGCTGACGTTAACTACAAAGTAGTAAAGAAATTTGTTTCTGCTGTAAGTGAAAAGTGCGTGGGAAAAGAAGTGCTGGAGAGTTTAACTCCAGGACAACAAGTTATAAAGGTTGTTAATGATGAATTGACAATGCTCATGGGAAATAGCGAAAGCAAAATAAATTATGATGATAAGGGACTGACTGTAATAATGTTGGTTGGTCTTCAAGGTGCTGGTAAAACAACTATGGCTGGAAAGCTAGCCCTTCATTTAAGAAAGAAGAACAAGAAGCCTTTATTAGTAGCAGGTGATATTTATAGACCAGCAGCTATAAAACAGCTTCAAACAGTAGGGGGGCAAATAGATGTTCCAGTATTTACAATGGGTGACAAAGTTAGCCCTGTAGATATAGCTAAAGCAGGTATTGAACATGCAAAAAATAACGGTTTAAATGTAGTTATATTAGATACTGCAGGAAGACTTCACATAGATGAAGATCTAATGCAGGAATTAAAAGATATAAAATCTTCTGTAAATCCAAATGAAATATTACTAGTAGTTGATGCTATGGCGGGTCAGGATGCTGTAAATGTAGCTGACAGCTTTAATAATTTACTAGATGTTTCAGGGGTGATTTTGACAAAATTAGATGGTGACACTAGAGGTGGAGCTGCATTATCCATAAGAGAGGTTACTGGTAAACCAATAAAATTTGCTGGTATGGGAGAGAAGATGAATGATTTAGAAGTCTTCCACCCAGATAGAATGGCCTCTAGAATTTTAGGTATGGGAGATGTGATGTCTCTTATAGAAAAGGCTCAAGCTGCTATTGATGAAAAAGAAGCTTTAGAGCTTGGAAATAGGATGATGACTCAAGAATTCAATTATGAAGACTTCAAAGATGCTATGGCTCAAATGAAAAAGCTAGGACCTCTTGGTAAGGTATTAGAAATGATGCCTGGAATGAATTCAAAAGAGCTTAAGGGGTTAGATTTAAGTCAAAGCGAAAAGGAAATGAAAAAGACAGAAGCCATAATTAATTCTATGACTATAAAGGAGAGAAAGAATCCAAATCTCATTTCTTCATCGGCATCAAGAAGGAAGAGAATTGCACAGGGTTCAGGTACATCAATACAAGATGTAAATAAGCTTATTAAGAGCTTCGACCAAATGAAGAAGATGATGAAGCAGATGAATGGAATGCAGAAAAAAGCTAAAAAAGGCTTTATGGGAAAGCTTCCTTTCATGTAAAGAAACTTTAAAAAACGTCATATAAATAGTTTTAACTTTGAGAAGTTTGAACTTATTATTATAGAGATTTATCCTTTAAAGGAGGTGAAAATAATGGCAGTAAAGATCAGACTAAGAAGAATGGGTGCTAAGAAGGCTCCTTTTTACAGAGTAGTTGTAGCAGATTCAAGAAGCCCAAGAGATGGTAGATTTATCGAAGAAATCGGATATTACAATCCAGTTGCTGAACCAGCAGTAATCAAAATAGATGCTGAAAAAGCTAACACTTGGATAAAGAACGGAGCTCAACCAACTGACGTCGTTAAAAAGCTTTTAGAAAAAGCTGGTATGAACGAGTAATTTTTGGGGAGGTGAATTCTGATAGTTGTATTGTTTAGCTATCAGAAGGGAAATGAAAGAATTAGTTGAAATTTTAGCTAAGTCACTTGTAGATAACCCAGAAGAAGTTCAAGTCAATGAAGTTATGGGTGAACAATCCATAATTCTTGAATTGAAAGTTGCTCCAGAAGATATGGGAAAAGTCATAGGAAAACAGGGAAGAATAGCAAAAGCTATTAGAACTGTTGTCAAGGCTGCAGCAATAAAAGAAGATAAACGAGTTGTCGTTGAAATTATTAATTAGAGTTAGGTTTTTTCCTAGCTCTTTTTACTTAAACTAAAATAAATAATTTTCGGTGGTGAAAATATGAAAGAATATATGACTGTTGGACAAATTACTAAACCTCACGGGGTACGCGGAGAGGTAAAGGTTTTTCCATTAACTGATGACGTTAGAAGATTTAGAAAGCTTAAGTCATGTATAATTGATGGCAAGATAGTTGAAATAACTTGGTGTAAGCTTCAAGCAGATAGAGCGGTTCTTAAACTTCAAGGCGTGGATACAGTTGAAGATGCAGAGAGAATGAGAAATAAATATATAAAAATAGAAAGAAAGGATGCTGTAAAGCTTCCAAGAGACTCTTATTTTATAGTTGATCTTATAGGTTGTAAAGTATATGATTCAGAAGAAAAATACATAGGAGAGCTTACAGATGTCATAAAGACTGGAAGTAACGATGTATATGACGTAAAGGGTGAGAAGGAAATTCTTATACCAGCTTTAAAGGAAATAGTATACTCTGTTGATGTAGAAGAAAAGAAGATAATTATAAAGCCTGTAGGAGAATGGCAAGATGAAGATTAGTATATTGACATTGTTTCCAGAAATGTTTGATATATTTAATCACAGCATAATTAAAAGAGCAAGAGAAAATGAAATAATAGAGATAGAAGCTATAAATATAAGAGACTTTTCTAAGAATAAACATAAAAAAGTTGATGACTATCCTTATGGAGGCGGAGCTGGTATGGTTATGGCGCCACAGCCTATAATTGACTCCATAAAATTTATGAAAACTAAAAATTCAGGGAAGGTAATTTTTTTAGGACCAAGAGGAAAAAAGTTTAGTCATTCTATGGCTAAAGAGTTAAGCAATGAAAAAGAACTTATTTTTTTGTGCGGTCATTATGAGGGCATAGATGAAAGAATATATGATTACATAGATGAAGAGATATCTATAGGTGATTTTATCTTAACTGGCGGAGAAATGGCCTGCATTCCAATAGTGGACAGTATATGCAGACTTATTCCAGGAGTTTTAGGAAAAGAAGAGAGTTTTCAGGAGGAGTCCTTTTATAATAGTCTTTTAGAGTATCCTCAATATACAAGACCAGAAGTTTATGAGGATAAAAGGGTTCCAGAGGTACTGCTTTCGGGGCATCATGAAAATATAAAAAAATGGAGAAGACAGCAGTCTATAATAATTACATACAAAAATAGACCGGATCTTCTTAAAGGTGTAAAACTTTCAGAGGAAGACAAAAAAACACTTAAAAACACACAAAAAAATATTGAAGTGTAGAAAAATATATGGTAAAATCAAATTTGTGCTAGTACGGGCGGTCCTCTATCAAGGGTTTATTTGGTATGAACGTCAATTATATTATAAGGAGGGAATGCACAATGAACGAATTAATAAGAGCTATAGAAGCAGAACAATTAAGAAGTGAAAAATTACCTGAATTTAACGTAGGAGACAATGTTAAAGTTCACGTAAGAATCAAAGAAGGTAACAGAGAAAGAATTCAGATGTTTGAAGGAACTGTTATAAAGATTCAAAATGGAGGAGCTAGAGAAAACTTCACAGTAAGAAGACTTGCTTACGGTGTTGGTGTTGAAAGAACATTCCCAGTTAACTCTCCAATAGTTGAAAAAGTTGAAGTTACTAGAAGAGGTAAAGTAAGAAGAGCTAAGCTATTCTACCTAAGAGGAAGAGTTGGTAAGGCTGCAAAGGTTAAAGAAAGAATATAACATATTTGCAAGTTTAAAAGGGGTGTTGTTACCCCTTTTTTCTATATAAATAAGTTTTAAATATACATAATGGAAAGGATGGCAAAAGTATGGCAAATATAAATTGGTTTCCGGGACATATGGTGAAAACCAGAAGAGAAATTAAAGAAAATTTAAAGCTGGTTGATGCTGTTATAGAAATAAGAGATGCTAGAATAGTTAGCACCAGTGCTAATCCTGAGATAGAAGAGCTATGCAAAGGAAAGCCTAGAATAATTTTATTAAATAAAAGTGACCTGTCAGAAAAATCAGTAACTAAAGCATGGATTAATAAATTAACTAATGATAACGTAAGGGTTCTAGAAGTTAATTGTATAACTGGAGCAGGTCTTAAGGAGATAAAACCTCTTATGGAAGAGCTCCTAAAAGAAAAGCACGACAGACTTAGAGCTAAAGGACTTAAAAATATAGTTATGAGAGCCATGGTAGTAGGAATACCTAACGTAGGGAAATCTTCTTTTATAAACAAGATGGCAAAGAATAATATAGCCAAAACAGGGGATAGACCTGGAGTTACAAAGAGTAAGCAATGGATAAAGACAAAAATAGGTATTGAGCTTATGGATACACCAGGAATATTATGGCCTAAGTTTGAAGATGAAGAAGTGGCTTTAAACTTAGCTTTTACTGGAGCGATAAAAGATGAAATCATGGATATAGAAGAACTTGCTTACAACTTAGTTCATAGACTTAAAGTTAATTATCCTGACAGAATCATGGAACGTTACAAACTTACAGAAATTAAAGAGGACACATTAGATATACTAAATGATATAGCTAGAAAAAGAGGAACCATAGCATCAGGTGGAGTTATAGATTATAATAGACTTTCTGTTTTATTGTTAGATGAATTTAGGGGCGGAAAGCTAGGATGCATCTCCTTAGAGAGACCGTAATTTGGGGGAATTTATATGGGATACGAAGGTCTTAAATATAAAGAAATCAAAGAGATAATAGATAGGTTAGATTTAAATCGTGAAAACCAAGAAAAGATCCTATCAATCATTGCTGATCTTAAAGAGGATAAAAGAAAAAATATAAACTCATTAGGAAATAGGCTTCAAAGAAATTGGGATGGATTAATCCAAGAAAGACTTAGAGTAAAAGCTCTTTATGATAATGATAAAAGCTATGGAGAAGGAATAATAGTAGCTGGAGTAGATGAGGTAGGACGTGGACCTTTAGCTGGGCCAATTGTTGCAGCATCTGTAATTCTAAAGCTTAATGTTTCTGAAGCGGAAATGATACTTGGCATAAATGATTCTAAAGTTTTAAGTGAAGAAAAAAGAGAAAAACTATCTGAAATTATAAAGAATAAAGCCATTGCCTATTGTATATGTCAGTGCGAAAGTTCAGAGATAGATGAGAATGGAATAGGATACTGCAACAATAAGGTTTTTAAAGATGCAGTTCATGGACTAAGTGTTAAGCCTGATTTGGTATTATCAGATGGATATCCTATAAAAGACTTCCATATGCCAAATAAGGCTATAATAAAGGGAGACAGACATAGCGCTTCTATTGCAGCTGCTTCAATTATTGCTAAAGTTTATAGGGATAACCTTATGAAAAACTACGATAAAATATATCCCAATTATGATTTTGAGCATAATGCGGGATATGGAACGAAAAAACACATAGAGGGCATAAAAAAATATGGCATGTGCAAGATTCATAGAAGAAGCTTTTTAAATAACATTCTTTAGATGATTTATTTTGTATAGATTATTGTTGTAATTAAAATAAACTTCTATAATATCAATTCTACAATTGATATCTGAAATGTTGTGCTTTAACATAAAGTATTCAGCACATTTATATAACTTTTCTAATTTAAAGCAGGTTACAGCTTCTTTGGGATACCCATATAGAAGTGAAAACCTGCTTTTTACTTCTACAAAGCACAATATATCCTTGTCTAAGGCTATTATGTCTATTTCACCATAGCGGCATGAAAAATTATATTGAAGTATAGTATAGCCGTCCTTTTCTAAAAATTTACCGGCTAAACCTTCGCCTTCAGCACCTATTGATTTGTTAAATTTTTTCATAATAATAAATCCTTCCTGTAAATAAAATATATATTTTGTGACAAATTAATAGGAAAAATAAGGATAATTATGCTATTATTATAAGAGAGATAAATTTAATATTTTAAAAGTATTGTCATAAATACATTCATCTATTCAAAATTATTATATAATTAAATAATAATTTATAAAGTTAAAGTTAGAAGGGCATAGATTATGTGGGAATTAACTAGGGGTTTAATAGGTAATTTAGGGTATTCAATTTTAATTGCTTTTACCATGTCTAAAAGTAAGATGCTTCAAAGAATTGTAGAGACAGATAGAAAATCAAAGAAAGATATAGTTATATTGGGAATTATATTCGGTATATATGGAATTCTGGGAACTATAATGGGCATTGATTATAAAGGTTCTGTAGTAAATATACGAAACATACCAATAATAGTTTCATCTATAACCTTTGGTCCAGCCGTAGGTGGAATCGCTGGGATTATAGCTGGTTTTCATAGACTTATATATACTATGGGACAATCTACAGCCTTAGCATGTGGTATAAGCACGATTTTCTCTGGAATGGTATCGGGAATGCTGTGCAAAAACCATCAATTGAACAGTGAATATCTTTATAGTGTACTTGCTGTAATAGTTACAGAAAGCGTAAGTATGATATTGATTTGTCTTACTACATCAAATGGTGTGGTTATAGTAAATGATATATTTATACCTATGGTAATAATAAATTCTATAGGTATAACAATAATAATAACTATAGTGAATAGTATTTTAGATGAAAAAGAAAAGCTAGCAGGCGAACAGGCTAAGATAACCTTGGATATAGCAAACAAGACTTTGCCTTATTTCAAAGAAGTAAATGAAGAATCTTTAAGTAAGGTTTGTGAAATAATAAGAAGCAGTTTAGATTCAGAATTTGTTGTGCTCACAGATAATAAAGAGATTTTGGCCTATTCTGCTAAAAACAAAAATATACAAATAATGCATAAGATCATTGTAAATGATTATACAAAGCGGGTCATAGAAACTGGACAAACTATTACATTAAACAATAAAAAGGAAAACGAAAAGACGGATTTTATGGAAAACACTATAAAGTCTTCTATAATAACACCGCTTATATATGATGAAAGAGTTATAGGAACGCTAAAGATCTCTTTTAACAACGGCTCTTACATAACAAAACCAAACAGATTTTTAGCCGAAGGTCTATCTACTCTTATTTCTACACAGCTTCAGCTTGGAGAAATAAAAAAGCTTGAGGAGATGGCGCATAAAGCTGAAATAAGAGCGCTGCAAACGCAAATAAATCCTCACTTTCTCTTTAATGCGCTTCACACTATAACCTCTTTCGTGAGAGTTAATCCTGATATGGCAAGAGAACTTATAGTAAATCTTTCGGATTATTTAAGGTTCAATCTAGAGGTTAAGGATAACCTTATTGAAATTCAAAAGGAGCTAGAACAAGTTAAAGCTTATGTGGCTATAGAAAAGGCTCGATTTGGAGATAAAATTCAAGTTAATTATGAAGTTCCAAAGGAATGTATGGATATCAAGATTCCACCTTTGACTATAGAACCTCTTGTAGAGAATGCTATAAAGCATGGTATTTTAAAAAACGGGGTAGGAAGAAATGTATGGATAAGATGCATAGATGAGGTGAAATCTTGCAAGGTAATCATTGAAGATGACGGCTGTGGAATAGATGAAGATATAATAAAGCAGATATATGAAGAGACAATAAGAGACAATAAAATTGGCTTATATAATGTTTATGCTAGATTAAAACTTATTTATGGCAGAGCGCCAATAATTGAAAGGCTAAATAAGGGGACAAGAATATCATTTAATATTAATAAGGGGGAGAACCATGAAGGCGATAATAGTAGATGATGAACTTCCATCAAGACAGGAACTAGAATACTTTATAAAAACCTTTAGCAATATAAAACTTGTAAATCAATTTGATGATGGTGTCAGCGTATTGAAATATGTTCAAAATAACACCATTGATGCTATATTTTTAGATATAAATATGCCAAAATTGGATGGTATGAATTTGGCCAAGATTCTTCATGAAATAAATCCAGACATAAAAGTAATTTTTATAACTGCATATAAAGAATATGCACTAGATGCCTTTGAAATACATGCTTTTGATTATCTAGTGAAACCTTATTCAAAGGATAGGATAGTGTCGGCACTTGAAAGGCTTGAATCCTCTTTTGAAGAAAATTCATCAATTTCTAGTGATAAGATATCAGTTATTAAAAATGATAAGATATACGTTATAAACATAAAGGATATATACTATATTCAGGCTTTTGGAAGAGGTGTTGCAATTTTTACTAAAGACTGTGAATATACCTCTAGAAATAAAATCTCAGATATGGAGAAAAAGCTTCCCATAAAGGAGTTTTATAAATCCCACAGATCATTTATAGTTAACCTAGGAAAGGTGAAGGAAATACAACCATGGTTTAATGATACATATGTTTTAAAGTTAAAAGATATAGATAAGGAAATTCCTGTGAGTAGAAATAATATAAAAAGGTTCAGAGAAATTTTGAGTTTTAAATAATATGAAGTAATCAATAACTTTAAGTGCGATATCAATATATGTACAAGTGAGTATAGAATATCACTAAAAGATGGTTGTGAAATTTTTATATAATGCAACTATTCACGTTAAATAAGGATATTGATTTGTTTTAATGAAGTTACTCATAACGTTTAGTGTAATAATAGTTTTTGAAAAAAATAAAGGTTTGCTATGTCGAAGTCTTGCATGAAAGAGAATATATTAGAA
>JALEZF010000046.1 GCA_022773025.1 Clostridium sp.
GAAGTGAGGAGTACAGTTTTTCAGCTAAATCGAAGATTTAGGAAAAACTAAGCATTTGGTGATAATGCGTAATTTGGTAATACCCGTTCCCATACCGAACACGAAGGTCAAGCAAATTACGGCTGATGGTACTGCAGGGGAGGCTCTGTGGGAGAGTAGGTGGTCGCCAGGTAATGTGGTTCACTAGCTCAGTCGGTAGAGCACATGACTTTTAATCATGGTGTCCGGGGTTCGATTCCCCGGTGAGCCACCAAGCCATCTCATTGCGAGATGGCTTTTTTTATGTGGTTTAATAATAATATTGTATAGGATATAATAGAAAACAAGACCCTGATATTAAGAGGTGATAGGATATGAATGATTTAGTTTGGAGATTAAAGAAAAATCATATTTTTAGTGAAATTTCAGAGGAAGATATTGAAGCAATCATTGCTACTCAAAATTATTCTGTTGAAGAATATCATAAGGATCAGGTGATGTTTCAAGAAAGTGACCCTTGTTATGATATAGGATTAATAATAGATGGTTGTGTTCAGATAGAAAGGCTCTATCAAAGTGGTAACAGAATAGTTATGAAAAAACTTTATGAAGGCGATGTTTTTGGAGAAGCGCTGATTTTTTCTAGTGAGAGTTTTTATCCAGCAACAGTTATTGCAAGAAGCTATTGTAGAGTTGTTTTTGTAAACAAAAAAGATATAATAGCACTATGTACTACCAATGCTAAGGTCCTTGAAAATTTTATTACTCTTTTGAGCGACAAAGTTATAATGCTAAATGAAAGGCTTAGAAGTACAGCTTTAAAAACAGTTAGTCATAAGGTTGCTGATTATATATTAGAAAAATGTAAGAAGAGCCAAAGTAATATTATAACTTTAAAGGAGACTAAGGAAGATATTGCAGCGTTTATGGGAATTCCTAGACCGTCATTATCGAGAGAACTTTTAAAACTTCAAGAGGAAGGTCTAATTGTGTTTGATAGACATACTATAAGGATTTTAGATTTAGATAAATTAGAAGAAAAGCTGTTTAAGTAAAGTTAATATAGACTGAAAGATCAGATGATATTTTTGATATCAGATGATCTTTTTTTTATAAAATTTTTGTTTGTAACAAATGTTACCGAATTAAAAAGAAAAAACATTTATACTCTGATTATAGAATAAATCTTAGGAGGTATGAAGATGAAACCTATAAATATAAATGAAATTGAAAGTGCCAAAGAAATATTAGTGTTAAATGAACACTTTAAAACTATATATTTTAAATTTGAAGAAGGCAAAGGGTTGCCTAATCACAGCCATAATGGTGCCGCAACAATACAAGTTATCAATGGAGTAGTAAATATAGAATTCAATGATGGAAATAGATTTAAATTAGTAGAAGGAGATTTTTTATCTTTTGATGCAAGGATAGAGCATAATGTAATAGCCGAAGAGGAAAGCAAGGTCCTTGTAACTATTGAAAAATCGCCATCAGTTAAAAATATAAAAATACTTAAGGCTTAATGAAGTGGAGGAATAAAGATGGAAAATAAAATGTTTTGCTTTCAATGTCAAGAAACTGCAGGTTGTACAGGATGTACTCAATTTGGAGTATGTGGAAAATCTCCTGATTTAGCTAGGATGCAGGATTTATTAGTGTATGTGACTAAAGGTTTGTCTCATGTGACTACAAGGCTTAGAGCTGAAGGTAAGAAGGTAAACTCAAGAGTAAATAGCCTTATAACAATAAATTTATTTACAACAATAACTAATGCAAATTTTGATGATGAAGTATTTTATAACAGAGTAAAGGAAACTCTAGCTGTGAAAAAAGAATTATTAGAGCAGTTAGAAGATAAAAGTAATCTATCTGAGGCTGCATTATGGGATGCTGAGGGATATTTAGATATTGAAAACAAAGGAAGAGAACTTTCAGAGAAAAATGATGGACAGACTGTCCGTGGGATATTGGATATTAAATCAAAATCTGTAGGAGTTTTAGCTACTAAGGATGAAGACATAAGAAGTCTTAGAGAGCTTATCATATATGGATTAAAAGGATTATCTGCATATATGAAGCACGCTAATGCTTTAGGATATGATAATGAAGATGTAAATGCATTTATGCAGCAAACATTGGCTAAAACTTTAGATGACAGCTTGACTATAGATGAACTTATAGCTTTAACTTTAGAAACTGGTAAGGTTGGAGTGGACGGTATGGCATTGTTAGATAATGCAAATACAGGGACTTACGGACATCCTGAGATAACTAAAGTTAATATAGGGGTTAGGACCAATCCTGGAATACTTGTATCAGGACATGACCTAAAGGACTTAGAGATGCTTTTAAAGCAGACAGAAGGCACAGGAGTTGATGTATATACCCACTCAGAAATGTTACCAGCTCATTACTACCCAGCTTTCAAGAAGTATTCTCACTTTGCAGGGAACTATGGTAATGCATGGTGGAAGCAAAAAGAAGAGTTTGAAAGCTTCAATGGCCCAATTCTTATGACAACCAATTGCATAGTTCCACCTAAGGATAGCTATAAGGATAGATTATACACAACTGGAGCAGCAGGTTTTGATGGATGTACACATATAAAGGGAAATAGTGAAGATGATAAAGATTTTTCAGTAATAATTGAACATGCAAAGAGATGTAAAGCTCCAACAGAGATAGAAACAGGAGAGATCATAGGAGGCTTTGCTCATAATCAGGTATTTGCATTGGCAGACCAGATAGTAGAAGCGGTTAAAACGGGAGCTATAAAGAAATTCTTTGTTATGGCAGGCTGTGATGGAAGAGCTAAATCAAGAAACTACTACACAGATTTTGCAAAGGCCCTTCCAAAGGATACTGTAATTCTTACAGCTGGTTGCGCAAAGTATAAGTACAACAAATTAAACCTAGGCGATATAAATGGAATTCCAAGAGTTTTAGATGCAGGTCAATGTAATGACTCTTACTCCCTTGCGTTAATAGCCTTAAAACTAAAGGAAGTTTTTGAACTTCAAGATATAAATGAGCTTCCAATAGCGTTCAATATAGCATGGTATGAGCAGAAGGCTGTAATTGTACTATTATCACTATTATATCTAGGAGTAAAGAATATACATTTAGGACCAACCCTTCCAGCATTTCTATCACCAAATGTGGCTAAAGTTTTAGTAGAGAATTTTGGGATTGCAGGTATAACAAATGTAGAAGATGACTTAAAGATTTTTTTAGATTAAAAGTTAGTAGAGTGTCAGCTAAGAGAGAAAAGATATGGAGATTTCTACTTCTAAGATCGTAGAAATTTTATGGTATGGATTTTAACTTTATTCCATAAGGAAATTAGAAAAGCCAGAGATATACTTAGAGATATTTCTGGCTTTTGTTTTATAAATCATAAAAAATATCGTACGGTATAGGTTTTAAACACAAGTTAATTTTAGTCATTTAGTCCACACCTCTCATTAATAGTATTTTCTATAAACCACCATTCGCCTAAGAGCCAATCATTAAATTTTTCGAACCACTCATCAAACTTTTCGGTAGTTTCAACTAGAGATATTCCTGAAAGTATTTCTCTAAGCGTTAATGAGTAACATCCATGGTAAACATCTCTACAGGAGATCCATTATCATCATTTTCAAAGAATTTTAGATGTGTAAAGCCAGTTTTTAATAATATGTTTTTTGAAGCTAAGTTGTCCACTCCTACAGTAGCGGTAAGTGTTTGGAGGTTGTCTACTCCCTCGGCAATTCTTAATAATTTCATTGCAATTTCAGTTCCATAGCCCTGCCCCCAATAGTCAGGTAATAGCATGTACTCAAGTTCAGCTTCTGTTGAATCCTCATTTGGAAGTAGGGCAGCAAAACCTATGAAAGTATTAGTATTGCACTGAAAAACTTTAAAGCTTCCCAAAGCCCCAAGATCTTTGTTATTCTTCATCATCCATTCATATAGGTAATTTGCTTCATCCATGTTGAAGATTCTACCGTAATTCATAGCCATTACCTGCTCATTAAAAATTAAACTAGAATAGTATTTAAAATCATCTTCAGAAAGAAACTTTTCAAAGTATATTCTATCCATTACTTTACACCTCCTAAAAATTAAGACTTATCTAATTCCAGATTTAATAAAATATATTAGTAAACTTTATTAAATCATTGAATAGACATCACATAAACTTGGCATGGATTCCACTGGTCCCAAAGAGTAGGAAAACATTCAAATTCTTTGAAACCAAGAGATTTATAGAAGGCTGAAGTTTTGTCATATTCCATGTAGCAGCCTTCTTTTACTGTTTTAACTTGCATGTACAAGTAATCATGTTCCTTAGCATAATCATAACAAGCTTTAAACAAATTCTGGCCGATTTTCTTTCTATGAAATTCTTTAAGAACTCCCATGACATAAAGTTCAACGGTATAACGGATTGTCTCTTTTAATACAATAAATCCTCTTGGTTCTCCATTTTCAATATCAGCCCAAAAGGGTAGATCTTTGCTACAATTGATATATTCTAAAGTACTTTCAGGTAGACCAAACCATTCTGGAAGATTAGATAGGACCTCTCTTGCTATACTTTCCTTTTGTCTTTTATCATCAACTAGACATATCATAATATTTCACACCTCATTTTCTGGTAGGCTATTGAGATTTTACACTTAGAATTTTGTGATAGAAATTTTATATATGAAAATTATAACATTAATGTAAACAAAATATAATAACTTGTTGGTTGTACTGTATTTAATTTTAAAGTGAATAACTAATAAATAATTTAAGATTTTTAATTTTAAGGTATGTCAGATATAATGGATTTGTAGAATAAAACGGAATTGGAGTAAGGGTATGACTAAGGAATTAAATATTTTAGTTGTTGAAGATGATCAGGATATAAATGGACTTATAAATAAAGAGATAGAACTAGATAGGGAAGAAGTTAGAGTCATGCTTAGAAGAAAATCTTTCTAAAATAAATAAACGCGATACTAACGAACTTTTGAAAATATCTTATCCAGATAAAAATCTAGAGGGACTTATAGTTGAGATAAATAATGCCATAAAGATTAAGAAGGATATAGAGTTCAAATACAAGGAAAAGGACTTGGAATTAAGACAATCTATAGCAAATATGTCACACGATCTAAGAACTCCTCTTACATCCATAATGGGTTATATCCAACTTCTTGAGGATAAAGATACATCCGAAGATGATAAAAAATTGTATATGAGCATCATAGAAAGAAGATCTAAGACATTAAGGGATCTCATTTCAAATTTCTATGACTTATCTAGAATACAGGCTGATGAATATAAAATGATTATGGAAGATATAAATTTAAGTGAAAAATTATGTGAACTCATAGCATCTTTTTATGATGATTTCGAAAAAAAGAACCTTGAGCCTGACATATATATTAAAGAAAATATTTCTATGATAAAAGCAGATGAACAAAGTGTCATAAGGATATTTACTAACTTAATTCAAAACGTATTAAAGCATGCAAGAAGCTCTCTAAGAATTGTTCTTAAGGATGAAGAAACTTTTATTTTGACGGAGTTTTCTAATGATGCTCCTGAGTTGAAAGAAGAGGATGTACCAAAAATATTTGATAGATTTTTTACAGCAGATAGAATGAGAACGGGGCAGAATACTGGACTGGGGTTAGCTATAACTAAGAGTTTAGTAGAAAAGATGGGGCATGAAATATGGGCAGAAAAAATTCAAGATAAATTGTACATAAGAATAAAGTGGAATAAGAATTAGTCTTCGAATAAATGACGAATAATTATGTAACATGATTGAATGGAATGTATGCAATATATAGCTTGTGTAAATTATAAAAATAAAATATAAGTTGCATAATATCATTAAAATGAATAAAAAATACCATAAAAGTTTTCGTAAAGTACATTTTTTAAATAAAATTAGTAAAAGTGTTATGATTTTTTGGAAATTGACATAAATAATTTCTACCAATATACTTTATATTGGATTATTTATAAAGATTAACAAAATGAATAATGGAGGTTAAAAAATGGGACAACAAAGCAATGATAAGAAAATTTTATGGTACAACTTAGCCTTTATGGCCTTCTCTACTGTATGGGGATTTGGTAACGTAATAAACGGATTCTCAGAGTATGGTGGATTAAAAGCCATAGTAGCATGGGTAATTATATTTGCTATTTATTTCGTACCTTACACCTTGATGGTTGGAGAATTAGGATCATCATTTAAGCATTTAGGTGGAGGGGTAAGTTCTTGGATCCAAGAAACTATAGGAGCCAAGCTTGCTTATTACGCAGGATGGACTTATTGGATAGTTCACATGCCTTACATATCTCAAAAGCCACAAGGTGCTATAATAGCTGCAAGCTGGGCTATATTCCAAAATAATTCTGTAAGTAAGTTAAATCCATTAATTTTACAAACAGGATGTTTAATACTATTTATAATAGGACTAATGGTAGCATCAAGAGGAATGAACCCTTTAAAGAAGATAACAACTTTAGCAGGAACCTCAATGTTCATAATGTCTTTACTATTTATTTTACTTATGATGGCAGCACCAGCAATTACAGAGGCACAATTAGTTAGCATTGATTGGTCAGCAAAAACTTTTTTGCCTACGTTTGATGTAAACTTTTTCACAAGTATTTCCATATTGGTATTTGCAGTTGGTGGATGTGAAAAGATATCACCATACGTTAACAAGATGAAAGACCCTTCAAAGGGATTCCCTAAAGGAATGATAGCTCTTGCAATAATGGTAGCTGTTTGTGCTATATTAGGAACTATATCTTTAGGAATGATGTTCGATTCAAACAATGTACCTAAGGACTTATTAACAAATGGAGCATATTATGCATTCCAAAAACTAGGCGGATACTATAATGTTGGTAATTTATTTGTTATAATATATGCTATAACTAACTTTATTGGACAAATCTCTACTTTGATACTATCAATAGATGCGCCTTTACGTATATTACTTGATAGCACAGATAGAAAATACATCCCTGAAAAGATGTTTGTTCAAAACAAATACGGTTCATATGTTAACGGAAACAAGCTTATAGCAGTAATCGTATCTATCTTAATCATAATACCTGCTTTCGGAATTGGAAGTGTTGATGCTATGGTTAAGTGGTTAGTTAAATTAAATTCAGTATGTATGCCATTACGTTACTTATGGGTATTTGCAGCATATATTGCACTAAAGAAAGCTGGGGACAAGTTCAAAGCTGAATATCGTTTCACTAAGAGCAAGACTCTAGGTATGGTCCTTGGTGGATGGTGCTTTGCATTTACAGCATTTGCATGTATAGGCGGTATGTACTCAAAAGATCCATTCCAATTAGTATTAAATATAGTTACACCATTTGTACTAATAGGCTTAGGTTTGATAATGCCTAAATTAGCTGAAAGGGAAAGGAAGAACAAAGAAACAATTCAATCTACAAAGTAGGAGGTAAGATTATGAGTTCAAAGTATGTAAAAGAATTATTTAATTTTATTGAAGAGTCTCCTAGCTGTTTCCATGCTATAGAAACAATTAAGGATGAGCTAAAGAGCGAAGGTTTTGTAGAGCTTTTAGAGGGAAAGGCTTGGAATTTAGAACCAGGAAAGAAGTACTATGTTACTAGAAACCTATCTTCTATAATAGCTTTCAAGATACCTTCAAAGGATTATAAGAGCTTCCACATAGTAGCTAGCCACAGTGATGCACCAACTTTTAAGATTAAGGAAAATGCAGAGATTGAGGTAAATAGCAAATATGTTCAGCTAAATACTGAAAGATATGGCGGAATGATATGTGCAACATGGTTTGACCGTCCACTATCAATTGCCGGAAGAATATTAGTTAAGGGAGAAAATGGAGTAAAGACTCATCTAGTAAACATAGATAGAGATTTAGTTGTAATCCCTAACTTAGCTATTCACATGAATAGAGCTGCTAATGATGGCTATGCTTATAACGCACAAGTGGACATGCTACCACTTTATGGCGATAGTAATGCAAAGGATTCTTTCTTAAAGCTTGTAGCTGAGAATACAGGAGTTAAAGTAGAAGATATACTAGGAACAGACTTATTCTTATACAACAGAATGAAGGGAACTGTTGCTGGATTAAACGAAGAATTCATATTAAGCGCAAAGTTAGATGATTTAGAGTGTGCTTTCACATCTCTTCAAGGTTTCTTAAAGGGACAATCAGACAATAGTGCATCTGTATACTGCGTATTTGATAATGAAGAAGTAGGAAGTGGAACAAAGCAAGGTGCTGCCTCAACTTTCTTATACGATACATTAAAGAGAATAAATATGGCTATGGGAAGAACAGAGGAAGATTACTACACTACAGTAGCTTCAAGCTTCATGCTATCAGCTGATAATGCTCATGCTGTTCATCCAAATCATCCTTCAAAGTCAGACCCAACTAACAGAGTGTACATGAATGAAGGTGTTGTAATAAAATACAATGCAAATCAAAAGTACACAACAGATGGTGTATCCTCTGCAATATTCAAGAACCTATGTGAATCAGTAGACGTTCCATGTCAAAGCTTCACTAACCGTTCAGATATGTTAGGTGGATCAACTTTAGGAAACATATCAAATTCACAAGTGTCATTAAACACTGTAGATATTGGATTACCTCAATTAGCAATGCACTCAACTTATGAGACTGCAGGAGCTAAAGACCTTGAGTACATGGTAAAGGCTGTAGAAGCTTTCTATAACTCATGCATAGAGGCTGTAGAGGATGGACAATACTCTATAACTAAATAAGTTTAAGTTTTAAATTAACTATAGACTACAGAACTATGAATAAACCTGAGTGCTTCGGTACTTAGGTTTATTTTTTTGTGGCTTTAGCCAGTTGAGCACGCGATAGCGTGGGAAACATAAACCACCTGCTATGCGGGTGCGCGACGAAAGTTATACTAAAAAATCACCTTTTCCGGTACAATGAAGTTGTTCAGGCTACATTGTAATGAAAGGAAAAGGTGATTTTATGGCAAATAAAACAAATAGTTTAGCACCTACAAAATGGATTTGTAAATATCATATTGTATTCACACCTAAGTATAGACGAAAAATTATTTACAATCAATATAGAGAAAGCCTTAGAGAAATAATAAAGTTGTTGTGTAAATATAAAGGAGTAGAGATTTTGGAAGGGCACTTAATGCCGGACCATGTACTTTTAGTGGTAAGCATACCTCCTAAATTAAGTGTGTCACAATTTTTAGGATACATAAAAGGAAAAAGTGCACTTATGATGTTTGAAAAGCATAGCAATTTGAAATATAAATTTGGAAACAGACATTTTTGGTCAGAGGGATACTATGTTAGCACTGTTGGATTGAACGAAGAAACCATAAGAAAGTATGTAAGAGAACAGGAAAAACATGATATAACAGTGGACAAGTTAAACATACGAGAATATGAAGATCCATTTAAAAAGAGTAATAAAAAATATAATAAATAGATAAAAACCCCTTTTAGGGGTAGCTAAAGTGGCAAGGGCAATTTTCAGTAGATATAAGGACTATAACAAGGTATTTTAAGATAGGTATATCAATATAAACTGTAACTTAGGCACTAAAACTGTATCTTGTGCAGGACCTATTGTATTCTAGTATTAGCGGAAATATAATTAAGACATAAATCTACGGTAGAATTTATTAAATGGAGTGAGAGCATGCTGAAGATAGCTTTATGTGATGATGACATAAATATAATAAATAGGATGGAAGAGATATTAACAAAAGAAATCTCTAATTGTCATATAGATACTTATGATAGTGGGGAGGCACTTATAGAAAAGAAAAAATCCTATGACATAATCTTTCTTGATATAGATATGGGAGGAATGAATGGTATAGAAACGGGGAAGAGGATAAGGAGCTATGACAAGAAGGTCTATATAATTTATGTGACAAATCTTTCTGATTATAGAAAGTATGCCTTTTCTCTTCATGCTTTTGGATATTTGGAGAAGCCTATCAAAAGGGAAGAAATTTTAAATGAAATTCGGGATGTTATATCCTACAAAAATGAAGCTGAGACTACAGAAGATATGTTGGAGTTTTCTACAGAAGAAGGCATAGTGAGGATTGAAGTTAGAGAAATATATTATTTTGAATACAGTGATAGGAGAATATATATGGAAACTCAAAAGGGGAGGTATACCTTGAGGCAGAGAATGAATGATATGGTAAAGGACATGGAACAGTATGGTTTTGTAATGCCTCACAAGAGTTTTTGTGTGAATCTATTTCATGTGAAAAAGGTAAAGGGATATGACATTTTAATCACTAATGGAGAGGTAATACCCCTATCTCAAAAGAAGTCACCTTATTTTAGGGAGCAGCTCAATATATTTTTGGAGCACCTAATAGGGTGATGAAAGGCAGTAGACCTAAGTATGAAGATTCAAGGGGGAAGAAATAGTGTTTGATGAATTAATTATAATCCTAGGTATGTCATTTCTCGCATGCATATGTACAACCTTTGTGAGTTTTGATTTTATGAGAAAACTTAAGAGAAATGTGTATAGGGATAAATGGGTATATGGAGTTATGGCGGCTATACATGTTTTTCTTGTAACCTCTGTAAGTATATTTAATTATCCATTTCAAAAGACAGTGATGATGTGCATCTTAAATGTTCTCATGGGTCATTTTCTCTTCAATAAAGAAAAGATGTACATGATATTTTATGGACTATTCTCTATATGTATAGGTATCTGTGAGTTTATAGTAGTTCCAATATTTAATGTAGTGTTTATGTGGAGTGATACTTTCTATTATAAGAATGTATGGTATTCAGGGTTAATGCTGGTTACAGCCCAGGTTATAGTTCTTAGTACCTATAGATTATTTTTGGAGTTCTTTAGAAAGAGAGAGATTAAAAGATTAAATAAGGTTCAGGTATTTAATTTTATTTTTCTTCCCCTGTTCAGTCTTTTAAATATAATGATAATGCTTACATTAACTCAGTATGTTATGTATCCTATTTTGACTGTACTTATAGTTATTAATATAGTTTTTATCCTGTTTTTGAATGTGTATCTCACTTATCTGTTTCATACAATATCGCAGAATAATGACCTTAAAAATGAAATCGCATTGTATGAACAAAAGGCAGACCTGCAGTATGAGTATTACAATAATTTAGAGAAAAAGTATGATAGCTCACGGAAGGTTATCCACGATATGAAAAACCACCTTCAATCTATGGAGCAGCTTTATGATATGGAGGAGCATCAAAAGGGTAAAAAGTATAGTGAAGATATGATGGAGCTTTTGAATTCCTTCAGTCAGGATTATTACACCACTAATGCTGTATTAAATATAGTGATAAACGATAAGGTAGAGCTTGGAAAAACCTATGGGATAGATACAACTTGTAAGCTTAACGATGTGTCTTTAGATTTTATGAGGGAGATAGATGTTACCACCATATTTGCAAATCTCTTAGACAATGCCATCGAAGCGGCTAAAGAAGTTACAGACAGTCCTTATATAATATTAAAAGCAAATAAAGTGCAAGAATTCATAGTAATATCAATAATTAATTCTTCTAGAGGCAAGAAACTAGATCACGACAAGAAGATCATATCCAGCAAGAAAAATCATGAAGGATTAGGTCTTGGAAATGTAAAGATGGCCCTTGAAAAATATGAGGGACATATGAGAATAGATGAGGAAGAAGATATGTTCAAAGTAAGTTTGTTCATACCTATAGAGGAATAAATTTAAAGAAATCAGGTGATTTTATGATAGGAATGTCAAAGTTTATAGCTATAATATTAAACTTAGTCATAAGCTTTGGAATACCAATAGGCTTTATTGTGTATCTAAGTGCGAAAAAGAAGCAAGTTATAAAACCTGCATTAATAGGTGCAGGGGTGTTTATAGTATTTCAGTATTTAATAAGAATCCCGCTTCTAAATCAGGTTTTCCCTAGCATGGATTGGTTTATAAATATGACCATGAACCCTTGGGCATATGGCATATTCCTAGGACTCACAGCAGGTATTGCTGAAGAGCTCGGAAGGTATCTAGCCTTTTCAACGGTACTGAAGGAAAAACTTAGATTCGTAGATGGACTTGCTTATGGAATAGGTCATGGAGGAATAGAGGCTATGCTGATCTGTGGCATGGCAAATATAAATAATTTGATCATAGCTATAAGTATAAACAACGGAACCTACGGAAGTCTTGGGGTGACAGAAGCTCTCAAAGATCAATTTCTAAATATATCATCTTCCATGATGCTTATGGGGGGAATAGAGAGAGTCTTTGCCATGACAATCCAGATTGCATTCAGTATTCTTGTATTATATGCAGTGAAGAAGAGAAGCTTTAGATACGTTATACTTGCTATAATTCTTCATATGGTAGTGGATTCACCAATAGTTATACTACCTAAAGTATTTGGAATAGGTGTCATGGGGCTAGAAGGAGTTATAGGAGTTATGGCTGTCATAGCAGCGGTGTGTATTTTTAAATCTAGAAGATTCTTTGAAGAGAAAGAGATAGTATAATATATTTTAAGATTTTACATGAGGTGAGGAAAATGAAAGATAAGAAAAATTTTATTAATTTAATCGTTATTATCGTTGTTTTAGCTGCTCTTGTAGATTCCTTCTTAATAGGAAGAAAAGTTAAGGTAGAGGATAACAGGCTTACAGTATCATCGGGAGTTATTACTCCTAAAACTGATATATCCCTTGATGAAATAAAAGATGTGTATGTGAAAGAGTCCATTCCTTCTATGAAGAGAAATTTTGGAGCATCTATGGGAAAGAACAAAAAAGGAACTTTTACGGATAAAGAGCTAGGCAAAGGAAAAGTGTATGTAACCAGCAAGGATAAGGTCTTTGTATATGTAATATATGATGACAGTTTTTCAATAATAGGAGCTGAAACACAGGATAAAGCTGACGAATTAGTGGCCAAACTTAAAAAGTAAGTTTAAGATTTTTAAAGTTTAAAAATTTTGAATTAGCATTAATGATTATGTAAAAATATAGTTAAATAAAATTATTAAGAGAGGAAGAGAAGTCATGAAGAAAGTAATAGCTGTAATATGTATTTTTGGAATGATATTTGGACTTACAGCATGTGGATCAAAACTTAATTCTGCATTTGATGAGGAGAAGTTAAAGGCTTCTGCAGAGGAAGTATTAAAGAATTTAAATGATAAAGAGTATGATAAAATCACAGCAAAAGTTGTAGATGGGACAAAGGATAAGCTATCTTCAGAAGTACTGAAAAATGTATGGGAACCTCTAACTGAAAAATTAGGTTCCTATGACAGCATAGCAAAGGTATCTGTTACAGGCAAAGATAATTCTGCAGCTGTTGTTATAATTGCGAAATATGAAAATAGCAAAATGCAGCTTTCTGTGAACTACAATACTGACATGGAGATAATAGGTTTATTTATAAAATAAGATTTAAAATTAAGAATATTTCACAAAAACAAATGAGAAAAATCTCAAAAACTTCTAAAATAAATAAAAAATGTTGACTTAGAGAGATTAAGGGGAGTATTATTTGTACTAAGATAAAGACGAAGAAGAGAAAAGTAAGTACTAAAACTTTCACAGAGAGTCCTGGTTTGGTGAGACAGGGTAAAGATAATAACTACTGAAAATGGTCTTGGAGTTGCATAGTTGAATTGATATTACCCTTCATTTGGGATTATATCTTTAAATTATGACGAGTTCGCCCGTTAAAGCGATAGAGTATGATAGTACTCGAAGAGGTTAATATTGTGAGATATTGATGAATTAAGGTGGTAACACGGAGTTTATAGCTTTCGTCCTTTTGTATAGGGACGAAGGCTTTTTTTATTTTCAAAAGGGGGATATCAGCATGATAGAGATACGAAATTGTAACAAGACATTTAAAACAGATGGCAGAGAGGTACAAGCATTAAAGAATGTGAATCTTAATATTGAAGAGGGAGATATATACGGAATCATAGGCTATAGCGGAGCAGGAAAGAGTACTCTTATAAGGTGCATTAATCTTTTAGAAAAACCAGATGAGGGTGATGTAGTAGTTGAGGGAAAGTCACTTATAAGCCTTGGAAAGAGAGAGCTTAGAGAAGTGAGGAAAGATATAGGCATGATTTTTCAGCACTTCAATTTGATGAATAGCATAAGTGTATATGAAAATATAGCAGCTCCCCTTAAAAATCATACAGGGCTTGGCAAAAGGGAGATAGATGAGAAAGTAAAAGAACTTTTAAAAATAGTTGATCTGGAAGATAAGATAAAAGCTTATCCAAGCCAGCTAAGCGGGGGACAAAAACAGAGAGTAGCCATAGCAAGAGCTTTGAGTGTGAATCCAAAGATTCTTCTTTGCGATGAGGCAACATCAGCTCTAGATCCAAACACAACAAAATCAATACTAAAGCTGATAAAAAAGATAAATGATGAAATGGGGATAACAGTTGTGATAATCACTCACCAGATGGAGGTTGTAAAAAGCATTTGCAATAAGGTTGCCATCATGGAAAAAGGAGAGGTAGTAGAAAAAGGTGACCTGATTTCTATATTCTCAGATCCGAAGACAACAATAGCAAAAGATTTTATAGCTCAGACAATGCATACTGATGAATTCTTAGAAAAAGTTCAAGATGCAAAGAAAAATCTATTCAAGATAAGTTTCGTTGGAGATATAACAGACACACCTCTTATATCAAATGCCATGAAGGCATCAAGAGCAACTATAAATATTCTCTACGGAAACATAGAAAAGCTATGTGACTCCATGATAGGAAATCTAATAGTTGAAATAAGAGGAACAGAGTCAGAAGTTCAAGACACAATAGATTATTTAAGTGAAAATGGAGCGAAGGTTGAGGTGGTAGCAAATGTTTAACGAATTAATACCAAATGTAATAGAACTTACACCAGATTTAATAAAAGCATTAAAGGAAACTTTAATAATGGTTGGAAGTGCAGGACTTTATGGAACACTTTTGGGATTGCCCCTAGGAATCATAATGCTAGTCACAGGAAAGAATCACATACTAGAAAACAAATATATATATTCAATTTTGTCAAAGCTAATAAATACTGTACGTTCAATCCCATTTGTAATACTTATAGCAGCCATACCAGGACTTATAAGGGCAATAGCTGGGACAACCATAGGAGTTAAGGGAGCCATAGTTCCACTTACAATAGTGTGTATTCCAACCATGGCACGACAGATAGAATTAGCACTAAGCAAAGTGGACAAGGGAATAATAGAAGCTTATGAGGCTATGGGATTTTCAGAGCTGCAGATTATTTTCAAGGTAATTCTTAAAGAAGGATTAGGTGGGATAATCCAAGCTATAACTTTATGTTTAATATCACTTTTGGGTTTTTCTGCTATAGCAGGAACTGTAGGTGGTGGAGGTCTTGGAGACTTTGCCATAAGATATGGTTATCAGATGTTCAAGACAGACGTGATGATAGTAACTATAGTAATTTTATTAATCTTTGTATATATAGTACAAGGAATCGGCGACAGCTTATATAAAAGATGTAATCACAATAAGTAAGGAGAGAAAAAAATGAGAAAGATAAAGAGTTTATTAAAATTTATAACAGTATGTACATTAGGATTAACATTAACAGCATGTGGAGCTAAAGCTCCAGAAACTAAGACTTTAGGAACAAAAGATGGAGATGTGACAGTACTAAAGCTTGGAGTAAACGGAACAGACTACAGAGTTTGGGACGATGTAAATGAGAGATTAAAGGAATACAATATAAAGCTCGATATAGTTTCCTTTTCCGATTATATAAAACCCAATGAAGCTCTAAATGATGGAGAGATAGACCTTAATGCATTCCAAACAAAGATCTACCTTGAGGATTACAATAAAAAGCACAATATGGATCTTCAGATTTTAAATTACACTTCAATAGCACCAATGGGAGCTTATTCAAACAAGATAAATGATATAAAAACAGTAAAGAATGGAGCAAAAGTAGCTATACCAAATGATGCGACTAATGGAGGAAGGGCATTGCAGCTTTTATCAAGCTTAGAACTTATAACTCTAAAAGACCCATCAAACCTTACTCCAACAGTGAAGGATATAGAAAAGAATCCTCTAAACTTAGAAATAGTTGAAATGACAGCAGGTCAGATACCACGTTCTTTAGACGATGTGGATTTTGCAATTATAAATAATGGGGTAGCTTATCAAGCAGGCCTTACACTTAAGGATTCCGCAATAGCCGTAGAAAATATAGATGGGCCTACAGCAGAAAATTACTATAACGTAATAGCAGTAAGAAAAGAAAATATAAATGATGAAGTACTTCAAAAAGTAAAGGAAGTTTACACTTCAGAAGCAACTAAAAACATAATCAATGAAGTGTTTGGAGGACAAAACATACCAGTATTCTAAGGAATTTTCCTTTCATGAAAAGAATATTAGAATGGGGCAAGCATTAAATGAAGAAGAAAATAAAAGAGGGCTAGGGGGCAAATAAAATGGCAGATGTAAAATTAATTCAAGATAAAATAATAAAATATATAGATGAGCACAAGAGGGAATACGAAGATATTGCCAAGGCTATATGGGAAAAGCCAGAGGTGTCAAATTATGAATTCTTCGCCTGTAAGGCGCTAAGCGACAAATTAAAAGAACAGGGCTTTGAAATAGAAGATAATGCAGCAGGACACAGAACTGGCTTTGCAGCTGTTAAAAAATCTAATAAACCAGGACCAGTGATAGCTTTTCTAGCAGAGTACGATGCCCTTGAAGGCCTTGGACACGCTTGTGGCCACAATATAATAGGAGCTACAAGTACTTTTGCGGGGATTGCATTATCAAAGGTTATAGATGAAATAGGTGGAGAGGTAAGGGTTTATGGAACTCCTGGAGAAGAAGGCGGAGAGGAAGGAAGTGCAAAGGAGAGTTTTGTGAGAGAAGGTTACTTCAAGGATGTGGATGCTGCACTTATAGCACATCCCGGAACATTGAATCTTCTTACAGGAACTTCCCTTGCAAATGATCCTATAGATATAGAATTCTTCGGAAAACCTGCCCATGCGGCAGCAATTCCAGAGCAAGGAATCAATGCTTTAGATGCAGTAATTCAAGTATACAATGGAATTAATGCTCTCCGTCAGCACCTTCCAAGTGATGTTAGAATCCATGGAATAATCACCAATGGGGGAAGTGCTCCAAACATAGTTCCTGATTATGCAAAAGCGCGTTTCTATCTAAGGTCTGCTTCAAGAACTACATTAAATGATGTGTTTGCAAAGGTGGAGAGAATAGTTGAGGGGGCAGGACTATTAACGGGAGCAAAGGGAAGAGTCATCCGTTATCAAAACAAGGTGGACAATCTAATCCCAACTCCAATCTTTGATGAAGTCTACAAAAAGCATTTAGAAGCCTTTGGAGAAACTCTTGGTGAAAGAGGTTCAGGATTAGGCTCAACAGACGTAGGAAATGTATCACAAGTAGTTCCAACAATCCATCCTAGCATAAAGGTTACAGATGTGAAATGTGGAGGACACACTGCAGAATTCAAAGAAGAATGTGCAAAGCCTAAGGCACTAGAAAGCTGTAGCCTAGGAGCAAAGATACTTTCTTTTACAGCTCTAGATTTAATACTAGATTCGGAACTTTTAAATGAAATAAAAGAGCAGCATAAAGCTGTGACTTCTCAAAGCTAGTTAAAGATTGGGTAATAAAATTTACATGTTTATTTTTTATGAAATTTGATATAATATATATTCAAACAAAAGATGGAGGAATTAAAGATGGATAAATTACCAAATTGCCCAAAATGTAATTCAGAATATACTTATGAGGATGGTAGCCTATTCGTATGCCCAGAGTGTGCTAACGAATGGTCAGCTAATGGAGAAAACCAAAGTAGTGAAGATGAAAGAATCGTTAAGGATGCTAATGGAAATATCTTAAGCGACGGGGATTCTGTAACTATAGTAAAAGATCTAAAAGTAAAAGGAGCTTCTTCTGCTTTAAAGAAGGGAACAAAGGTTAAAAATATACGTCTAGTTGACGGTGATCATAACATAGATTGCAAGATAGATGGCTTTGGAGCTATGTCTTTGAAATCTGAATTCGTTAAAAAGATATAAATAAGAAGATAGAAGAACAAAATCAACAGGTTTTGTTTCTAGGTGAAAAAGTATCTAATTAAAATCTCAAGCAAAATCACATGTATATTCGTATAGAATAACCATGTGATTTTTTTATATCATATAGATAAATTTTAGATTTTATTTGTTATTGGAATTTAATCTCATGATATATTAATAGTACATTATTGAACTAAGAGATAAATAGGACTTTGTAAGGTCAATTCATGTTAAGAATACGGGCAAATATGATAAATATAGTTGATGGAGTTTGTACTTATTCAACATTATAATAAAGCTATAAACTAATAAGGAGGAAGAATAATGAATTTAGGAAATAGTTTGTTTCATGCAAGAAAAAAATGTGGACTTTCTCAAGAAGATGTAGCAGAGAAATTGGGAGTAAGCAGGCAGACCATTTCAAAGTGGGAAACGGATGAAACGATTCCGGACATTTGTCAGTCGAAAAAAATGGCTGTGCTTTACAATATATCGTTAGATGAACTGATTGATTTTGATATTGACATAAAAGAGATTCAAGAGGTTATTGATAAAACTAGTGAAGAAGTAGAAGAAAAAATCGACTGGACAAATGCATGGGGCAAAAAGTACCCGATTCTGGTTAGATACAAAAGTGAAGTCAATCATCCAAATTATGCTCGTAGATTGTGTGTAATGCTGGATGAATTAAAGCAAGAATATCAATACAGTGAATTGGATACTTTTCTAGTTCTGAAGGATATTTTATACAATGTATGGAAAAGTCGAAAAGATAAATCGGAAAGCTAAAATTCAATCATACAGATAAAAGTTGATTTACAACCTCCATATATACCATTAAATGCATTTATAGATTTAATAAATAAAAAGTAGGCAAGGGTCTGCTTTTTTTACTTATGTGGAATAGCATAGTAGGTAGAGAAGTTAAAAATCTAGTGGTATAATTTTACATATAAGATTATATGAATTTGATGGGGGAATTAAGATGAGAATATTAGTTTTGGGTGCTAGTGGCTATGCAGGATCTAGGATTTTTAATGACTTAAGTAAAGACCATGAGGTTTACGGTACTTATTATAGTCAAGAAACGAGAATTGAGAATCAAAGTAGGATGATTAGATTTGATATTGCAGATAGTGATAAATTTTCTGAAATACTGGAGATAGTTAAGCCTGATATAATTATTTCTAGTTTACGAGGAGATTATGAAGCGCAAAAGGTTTGTCACAAACAAGCTGCAAAGTATATATCAGAAAAAACAGGTGGAAAGCTAATATTTTTATCAACAGCAAATGTATTTGACAATGAACTGAATTTCCCTCATTATGAGGAAGACAAGCTTCAATCACAAACTGACTATGGAAAATTTAAAATTCAATGTGAAAATATGCTTGAAGATATCTTGGGAGAGAAAAGTATAATTATAAGAATACCTTTGATTTTAGGGAAGGATTGTCCACTCATAAATAGGATGAAATCATATATGAAGAATAATGAATCTATTACTTTATATGAAAATCTATTTGTGAACTATACCTTAGATATTCAAATATCAAAGTATATACAGTATATACTTGAGGAAGATCTTAATGGAATTTTCCATATAGGCTCCAGAGACTCATGTGATTATGCTGAATTCTTTAAGGAACTAGCGAACAGAATGGGATTTGAAAATCCAGACTTTAATATAGAGACATCATTAGATAAAAAATATCAGATAGTTTTCACATCAAGGAGAGACATTCCTGAAGCCTTGCAGATGTCAGTTAGGGATGTTATTGACTATGTAGCTAGTTCATAGAAATCTAATACACAAAGTATGGAAAGGAAATATTTTATGGAATACAGAAAAATTATGATGGATGAGATGAATTTGGAGTTGTTCTCATCCTTTGAAAGATATCAAGAGGTGACGAAATGTCGTAGAAAAATAGATGGACAATGGGTAATAGTAGATGATCCGTTTATCGATCAGTGGAGCAAAGAGGAATATGAAATCCTAGTGTCATATCTAAAAAATACAATAAAAACTTATGGAGTTGTCCTTGGAGCTTTTATAAATGGAAAGCTAAAAGGTTTTGCTTCAGTTGAAAGCACTACCCTAGGCTCAAGGGGGGAGTATCTTGACCTTTCAAGCATCCATGTTTCTTTTGATGCTAGAGGAAAGGGTATTGGCAAAACATTATTTAATATGGCAACAAAGTGGGCAAAAGACCAAGGTGCGTCAAAACTATATATATCAGCACATTCGGCAGTAGAATCTCAGAGATTTTATGAAGCTATGGGATGCATTGAAGCAGCGGAATATAACGAAGAACATGTGAAGAGGGAGCCTTGTGACTGCCAGTTGGAGTATGTGCTTAAGTAAAATACAAGTTAAAATGAAAGATGTAAAATTTATAGACACTGCTAAATAGGTAATTACGATCAATATATACTAGTGACTATAAAGCTCAATTATAGTGTATAATAAAAGTATAAATTGAGTAATTAGGTGATAGAATGATTCCATTTATTAAAGAGATAGATAATGTTAAAGAGCAAATAATAGAAAAGTATAATCCATTGAAAATAATTCTTTTTGGATCTTGTGCAAAAGGAATCGCTAAAGATAGTAGTGATATTGATTTATGTGTTATTTGTGAATATGAAAGCAAAAAAGATAAGCTTATGGATATGCTTATTAATATTCAATCAGATAGAGCTATAGATTTTATATTATATAGACCAAGAGAATGGGAAAAATATATAGAGGATTCAACAACTTTTGCGTCACTGATAAAGAGAGAAGGAGTAGTTTTATATGGTTGATACATTAAAATATAAAGAGTGGTTTGAAATAGCGGATAAAGATTTAAATGGTGCTAAAATTTTATATGAATATGGTGCAGATTATGGTCTTGTTTTATTTCATCTTCAGCAAAGTGTGGAGAAATATTTAAAAGGATATTTAATAGCAAATACAGGAATGCTGCAAGGCGGACATAGTCTTATAAAGTTATGCAAGAAGGCATGTGAATTCGATAATGAATTTAGAAAGTATATCAAAGACTGTGCATTTTTAAATGAGTACTATATTGAAACAAGATATCCCGCAGAAGATCCATTAATTGCAAACAAAGAAGATGTTGAAGATGGATTGAAATTTACAATAGAGATAATTGATAGGATAAAGAAGAAGTTTAGTTTATAACCAGATTAAAGGGTAAATATAATGATAGCATTAATAGTTGCACATTCTAAAAATAATGTCATTGGAAATAAGGGAAGAATCCCATGGAATATAAAAGGAGAGCTCAGGCGTTATAAGGAGCTTACAACAGGCAATGTGGTTATTATGGGAAGGCGTTCTTACGAAGAAATCGGAAAACCTCTTCCAAATCGAATGAATATAGTTCTATCAACCACTAAAACCTACGAAGGTAAAAATCTTATAACAGTCCGGTCTTTAAAGGAAGCTTTAGACATTGCTGGAGATAGAGATGTGTATATATCTGGCGGGGAAAAGATATTCGAAGAAGCAATCCACATTGTTGATAAAATGTATATCACTCTTGTGGATAAGGTTATTGAGGGGGACACCTATTTCCCAGACTTCAATGAAGAAGATTTCATAAAGCAAATTGATGAACATTTTCATGGAGACATTCCATATACTTATATGACATATACGAGGAAAGAGAAGAAATAAAGAAGAAATTTTAAAAGCTAGGTGAAAGCCTAGCTTTTAGTATTAATGTTAACTTAAAATACGAAATAAATATAGGGACAAGAACATCAATGATAAAATACAAAATGCAACTCCTAAAGCAATTTCGTTTTTTTCATGTAATTTCACACCTCTATATAGACGTAGAACCCCAATGATAATAAATATAATGCTATTGACATCATATCCTGATTCATTTGTAATAAGCTTTGTAGACAGTAAAATCATAGCAACTCCTACCACACAGAGCAAAGCGATATGTTCAGCCTTTTGCATCACTTGAGCTTCTATTTCATCAGATGTTTCAGAACTTTTACTTTGCGATTTTTCATCTTCTTTCATGATCACTACTCCTTTACGCTTTGTATGATTATAAGTTTATATAAAAAATCATTGAACTTAAGAAACATAAAGCTTGGACACTCAGAAACTTTTCAGTAGTAATTATCTAAAAGATCCCAGGCAACAAATAGGCGATGCACATTCCTATGACGAAGGATGTAGCATTTGCAATAAAGGAATAAACAGGGGCAACCCATTTTTCAATTTTATAATCAGGATTAAGCTTATTAAACCAAATGGAATAAGCAAAGGCTTCTATTATAAACACTAATATCTCCATCCAAATATAATTGAATACAAATAGCATACTGCCATAATTATAATTTGTAAGGCTCAGTAAAACATTTAATATTATTTGGGTAATAATGTTGACAATAGTAATGAAGACAAGTATTTTTTTCTTTCTTAGGCCGAAGAGTAAGGCTATAAGAATTTCAATTAAAATAGTAGCAATAACTCTTGAGAAAAAGGATATGATTTCATTAGTATAATTATAGCTTTGTTTCATAGAGAATGTCATTTCATCATTATTAGAAACTTGAAAACTTGATTGGTTCACTGTTGCTGTGAAATAGCTGTTAAAAGCATATCTTTCAAATGATTCATCACTTATAAGAAAGCTATCTGTTTCTGGAAAGTAAATCAGAATTTTAAACTTTGGTGGAGGATAATATCCCCATTTGAATTCAGAGGTTTCTGTGCAGTTTTTGAAATACTGCAAGAAATAGTACCCATCAATGTCCTTATAATCAACAAACTTTTTCCATATATAATAATCTTCATCATAAGTATTATAGCGTTGATTGTTATAGTGCTCACCTAAAGCGCTATGAGGACCTGTGCTAGGTATTTCAGAGAGAAGTGTGACATAAAAGTTTTCGCCGTGGAGTCCTTTAAAATCAATTGTAATTGAAGGCTTTGGACCTACATCAGCATAAGCTGTCTTAGGCATAATCATAAGAATTATTACAATGCAAGAAAACAATGAGAATAAAAGTCTCTTTTTCAAACAATACACCCCCGCAAAATCTCATATTTACCTCCCATAATAATAAAATATGCATTATAAGAAAATTATACCATGATATTCCTATTGCTAGATACATCATGGCATAATTTGTAAGGTGATTTTAAGTATTCATACTAAAAATTAATTAACCCCTTAATCCATTTTGCTGGCGTTCCATATTTTCTACAACTACATCGTAAATTTCACCTAAGGAAGCACAGTATTCAAGGACTTTCCATGGAGTGTTTGTGTGAAAGTGAATTTTGATTAGCTCATCATCACCAACTGCAAGTAGACAGTCTCCTTCGATATTATTTGTAATATAGTCGTTTACGTCATCTTCTGAAAGATTTTTTCCTTCGATTAATAACTGTGTGTCAAATTTATATTCAAGCATAATAGTCCTCCTTTTATATTATATGAATTTTATTGTAGCTATGTGGACAATATGATTTCCAATGCCAACACCTCTTTATTTAATATAAATTTTATTATACCCTATTTAAGTTAAAAATTGTTAATGATCAAATCAGCAGTTTCTTCGGCAGTGATTTTTGATACATCAATTTTAAATGTATGTAATTTTTCGTATAGGGGAATGCGCTCTATGCTTCTAGAAATTACATCTTCATGGCGTATACAAGAATCAACATCTTTTCTTAAGCGCTCATATAATTCTTTTTCACCACATATCAAGGAAATAAGGTGAACCTTACAATCGCTTATATCTAAATTAGATATTATTTCATCAATAATAGATTGTTCATGCATGACCCAACAAAACAAGATATTTTCATAGGTAGAGCATTTGATGAAATTATTCAAAAGAAAGCAGATATTTTCCAAGACCATATGTTTAGTTTCTTCAGTCACTTGAAAGGGATTCATATCCCAACACCAATCACCATCTAAAAAAACGCTATTCTTTAATTTATTTTTCAGAATGTGACAAGTAGTAGTCTTTCCAACTCCCATAGTGCCACCGATTAAAAATATATTTTTCATAATTATTAAGATCCCCCCTGTAAGAATAATTTAAAGCAGAACAGGCCATACATATTATGTACAGCCTGCAGAAGAGAATTTATTAGTTTCTAAAACTTTTCTTAATCTCATCAATTTGTTTGAGTTGTTAACATTATTATATTAAATTATTCACCCCACATCAATAAGTCTCCCAAACTGACTATTTAGTAAAATCAGATTACACCTAACTTTCACCACAAACCCTCAACAGTCCACTACAACTTTTCACTTAAAAAAATATTTTATATTTGCTTAAAAATCCTGTAAGCTTTTATTAAAGTATTCGTTGTATATAGTAGAGATCTCGGAAAGGAGTCAATATATGAGGATAGATAGAGAAAATTTTCTCAAGGAACTGAGGCGGAAAAATGAAAAAGCATTAGAGTATATCATTGATGTGTATAGCCCTCTTGTTAATGGCATTGTGAGAAGAGTACTTACGCCGTTAAATAATGAGGGGATAATTGAGGAATGTATCTCTGATGTGTTTTTGAGCGTGTGGAATAATATAGAGAAATTTAAAGGGGACAAGGATAATTTTAAAAGCTGGATTGGTGGAATAAGCAAGTACAAGGCTATAGATTATTATAGAAAGTACAGCAATGAGAGAGGCAAAGCTGAGGTCATAGACCACACCATTTCTGATGGAGAAAATTTGGAGGAAAATATCATAAAAGGCATAGAGACTAGCAGTGTCATGAAGCTTATAAATGAATTAGATGAGCCAGACAGGAGTATTTTTGTGATGAAATTTTTGTTTGGATATAGGGGGCAGAAGATAGCGGATGCCTTGGGACTTACGGTGAGTAATGTAAATGCAAGGGTAAGCAGAGGTCGGAAAAGGCTTAAAGGTCAGTTTGAAAATATGAGGAAGGAGGGATAGAATGACTTGGGATAATGATAAAGACATCTATGAATTATTGAATGAGGCGGAATTTGATATTAGTGATGAGGCAGAAATGCCAATGAATGATATAGAAAAGCAAAAACTTAAAAAGAGGGTTAAGAACGGAATAGGAAAAGATATTAAGAAAAAAGGCTGGAGTAGAAAGCAGAAGGTAACTGTAGCTATGATAGCTTTCATTATACTTGGCACCATAATATCACCAAAGGGTCAGGAGGTCATAGCTTCTATAAAGAACAAACTTTTCTTCAATCCCGGAGCAGGCCTTGTGAGCTCAACAGAAGAAACCTATGTATTAAAGGAACCCATGACTATTAAAAATGAAAATGAACAGATAATGATAAAAAGCGTTATGTCAAAAGAAAAGTCTCTTGAGATAGGAATATGGGTAAATAGAGCTTATAATATTAATTTGACTAAAGAGGAATATCACAATAGACCAAAGGACGAAGTGTATATAAAGACTCCAGAGGGAGAAATGATAAAGTCTACCAGTGGAGCACAAGGCGGTGGAGGAGAGTATACATTTATAAGTACTTTCTTTGAAACAAAAGAGATTATAAAGGAATTCACCCTAGTATTTAACGGCTATGAGGAAGAGATAAAGCTTATAAAGGCTGATGAGAAAAATAGTTATGACGAGGTTGGTGGGAATAATACAGATAAGAACCTTTTAATAGGTGCAAACAAATACCACCTTCAAGGCAGCACTTATATAGCCTTTTGGAGTGACGAAGAAACAAAGCAAAATGGAGCACATTATATAGGATATAATAGAGAGAAAATAAAAGTCTTAGGACAAGATAGTGGCAAGATATATGAGATGAAGCCTGCACCTTTTGATGGTAGCGGCAAGGAATTTTATGTGGGCAAAGATGTGAAGGAACCGCTAAAAATCACCATAAGTGAAGTGGATATGGACTATAGACTTAAAAATCCAGTGAAGTTTAAGCTTCCTATTCCAAAGAAAGGTGAAACCATAGATATAAGTAAAGAAGTATTTATAGAAGATCTTAATGAAAAGGTGTTTTTGAAATCCATAGTAGGAACTGAAGAAGGCATAGAGATAACTGCAGATGCAGCGAAATATAGAAAGAAGGATTCTACTATATCTATCATGAGCATGGCAAGAAGCGGCTGGGGTATAGGCGCCAGTCCAGAGGATACAGAAATTAAAATGGGAGTAGATTATGAAGATCTATCTGTTAAAGAGAAGCTGATAAATAAATTAGATGTTGAAATAGTCAATATAACTATAATAAGACAGGGAAACTGGAACTTTACAGTGAAATGATTTTAAGGATGAGTGTATAGATTTTTATCTATGCACTTATTTATTTTGCACATAAAAAATAGATTTGAATAATATATAATATAAATAACTATCTATGTATAAATTATAAAACCTATATAAACAATAAATTTTATTTGCATATATATAGATTAAAGTCTATATTATATATAAAGAGTTATTTATATAAGGAGGATTAAGATGAAATTAGATTATGATAAAAATGCAAAGATAATCAAGGCGTTATCTGATGGAAATAGATTAAAAATAATAGATATGTTGTCCTGTGGAGAAAAGTGTGCTTGTGATTTACTTGAACACTTTGATTTCACACAGCCCACTCTTTCACACCACATGAAGGTGCTTATTGATTGTGAATTAGTGAAATGCAGAAAGGAAGGAACATGGAATTACTATTCCTTGGACCTTGTCAGCTGTAATAAACTTATGCTTTTTATGATGAGTATGTTTACTGAAAAGGAAGACTGCATCTGTAAAGATAAAGGGGCATGCAACTGTAAGTAATTAAAATTAAAACTATAAAAGGAGAGAGAAAAAAGATGAAAAAAATGATAATATTTGATCCTGCAATGTGTTGTTCCACAGGAGTATGTGGTCCTAGCGTGAATCCAGAATTATTGAGAGTAGCTACAATACTAAACAATTTGAAGAATAAAGGCATAATAGTTGAAAGGCACAATTTGACTAGTAATCCACAGGCTTTCATAGATAATTCCACAGTAAATCATCTTTTAAATACAAAAGGTGTGGATATTTTGCCTATTATAATGGTTGATGGTAAAGTTGTTAAAGTACAAGGATATCCAACTAACAGTGAATTCATCAATTTATTAGATATACCTGAAAGTTATCTTAAGGCAACTATAGAAATAAGTAAATCAAATGGATGCGGGTGTCATGGAAAATGTCATTAGGACATAAAAGGAGATGCTAATATGAGAAAAAGATTTAATGTAGAGGATGTAAAACTGACTAAATATTTATTTTTCACTGGAAAAGGTGGGGTTGGAAAGACTTCAACAGCCTGCGCCACAGCTATGAGTCTAGCAGATGACGGGAAGAGAGGTATATTAATTTATGGAAAAAACAAATATGATAAAGAAACCAAAAGTAGCATTTATATGTGTTCATAACTCCTGCAGATCTCAAATGGCAGAAGCTTTAGGAAAGCTTTATGGCAAGGATATTTTTGAAAGCTATTCTGCGGGAACAGAAGTTAAACCTCAAATAAATCAAGATGCAGTTAAGGTTATAAAGGAATTACATGATATAGATATGAATTTAACTCAAAAGTCCAAGCTTTTAGATGATATCCCAGATGTAGACATAGCAATAAAAATGGGCTGTAACGTAGTATGTCCATACCTTATAGCAGACCATGTGGAGGATTGGGCATTAGAAGACCCCACTGGAAAATCTCATGAGGATTTCGTGAAAACAGCAAAAACCATAGAATATAAAATCAAAGATTTAGCCGAAAGAATTAAAAATAATAAAATTTAAATGTATTTCTAAAAATAATCTAAAAAAGTACCCAAAAATAAATTTCTCCATGTATTTAATAATGAAAAAATAAAATGGACACAATAATTAGGAGGAATTTAAAATGAAAAAAATATTATCTATAGTAGCAATAGCAGCACTTTTAGGAGGAACTACTGCATCAGCAGCAGCCATAAATAAGAGTTCACAAAATGATGCAGCAAAGGTTGCAGAAATAAGAGCTGATCTTGAAAAAACTTACGGAAAAGATTGGGATGATAAGCTTGAAGCAATGTATGGTGATGATTGGGATAAAGAGTTAGAAGCAAAATACGGAGATGACTGGGATGACATAGATGACAACCATGATAATGACTAAAATACCCTAGTCTAAACAAACTCTAGATTATTTTCTAGAGTTTGTTTACTATAAATATATAGATATTATTTTTTATAGACTAAAGAATTTTTTAGGAGGAGTCTTAATGGCATCTGAAAATAAGCCGTTAGGCAATGATGAAATTAATTCAATAATAGAAAAGCATATGCCACTTATTATTAAATCTATAAGTGAAACTACAGGAAGATATGTGTCTATAGAAAATGATGAGGAATTTTCTATAGGACTTTTAGCTTTTACAGAGGCCTTGGAAAGATATAATGAGGATAAAGGTGCATTCCCCTCCTTTGCAAAGCTTGTCATATCCAGTAGAGTAAAAAATCACTTGATGAAAGAAAAGAAAAATAGCTACAATATATCTTTTGAGGAGCTAGCTGAGACAGGGATAGAAATTGAGGAAGGAAAATCAGAAAAAGAGGACTTAGGAATATTAAAAGAAGAGATAGAGAAATTCAAAAAGGAACTAAAGGAGTTTAACATAACCTTAGAAGAATTAGCAGATAAATCACCCAAACATGAAGATACAAGAAAGAATGCCATAGGCATATCAAAAAAGGTAAGCAAGGATGAACCTATCACCGACTTTATATTTACGAAAAAAAGACTTCCTATAAAACAAATTTCATTAAAATATGTTGTGACAGAAAAAGTTCTTAAGAGAAGCAAGGAATTTATTTTATCTGTAGTTATTATTCTATATAAAAATTATAGAAATTTAAGGCTGTGGATTAGGTGTTAGGAGGTAGCGATATGTATTTTAAAGGAATGGTTATGGAAGTAAAAGAGGCTTATGCCTTGATTATGAAAGATGATGGAACAATAATAAGAATAGGAAATAAACCAGGAATAGAAATTGGACAAAAGATTTTTTTCACTGAAGAGGATGTAGTAGAATACAGAGTATCAGAGAAGAATGAGAAAACTCCTAAAAAACATCTAATGGCTTTTATTGCAGTAGCTGCAGCTATAATACTTATGATAATTCCACTATTTAGGGGAGTTATTCCTATGACAAAAAGCTATGCTATGATAACCTTTGATATCAATCCTAGTTTGTCAATTAAGGTAGACAAAAATCAAACTATAGTAAAAGTAGAAGGACTAAATGATGATGCGAAAGCCTTAGATTTGGATTCTCTTAAAGGAAAGACGTTGGCGGAAGGTAGTGAGCTTTTACGAGATACAATTCTAAATAGTTCGGACATAACCAATAAAGACTCCGTTATAGTTGGATTCGCATTTCTAGAATCTACAGAAGATATAGGATTTGAAGATGATATTAAAGGAGTTTTAAATAATAATTTTAAAGATTTTAATGTTATGTATCTCAAGGGAAATAAGGATGATTTAAAGATGGCAAAAGAAAAAGGGGTATCCCTTGGGAAATATGAGGCCATGCTAAAGCTTGATGATGATGTTTTAGAAGAGGAACTAGAAAAGCTTTCAGTTCCAGAACTCATGGACCTTCTAAAAGAGTATTCTAATACACCTTATCTTGACGAAGAGATGAAAGAAGAAATTCAAGATGAGCTTGAAGATAAGATAGAAGATAACAATGAGCAGGATGATGATTCTGATGACAAAGAGCATGAAAGAGATGATAATGATTAGTACACAAACTATTATGGAAAAATTACAAAAATGTAATGTTTGTGCAATAAATATATCTAAATAAATTCCTAAATTCCATATACAATATTTATATAGGAAAATAATTATAAAGGCACAAGAAATTATATTCCTTGTGCCTATAGATTTTTCATGAAAGGGGTCAGGACTTATGAAGAAAATTATCATCGTAGAGGATGATAAAGCAATAAGGGAGGAGCTTACCAGCTTTTTATCAAAATATGGATATGAGGTCAAGTCACCCTCAGAATTTGAAAATATTATTGAGTATATAGAAAATGAAAAAGGTGATTTGATATTGCTAGATATAAATCTTCCTGTCTTTGATGGATATTACATATGCAAAGAACTTAGAAAAAAATCGGAAATTCCTATAATCATAGTTACCAGCAGGGACAGTGATATGGATGAGCTTATGAGCATGAATTTAGGAGCAGATGATTTTATAACAAAGCCTTACAATACACAGATACTTTTAGCTAGAATAGCTGCTATATTGAAACGTACAGGAAAAGCTCAAAGTACATCAAACACTTTAACCTATGGAGATTTCACTGTAAACCTATTGAAACAAGAAGAAGTTTGGGGTATGTGATGCCATGAAAATAGGGGAATATTTTAAGGATAAGTCAGTCATTATTCTATAAGTCTAATCATTGAGGATAATGGAGTGGGAATATCAGATAGGGATGTAGGAAGAGTATTTGAAAAAGGCTTCACTGGAGAAAATGGGAGATTATTTGGTAAAAGTACAGGAATGGGATTATATCTGTGTCAGAATCTCTGCAAAAAACTTGCCATAGGAATTTATATGGAATCAGAACAACAGAAGGGCACAAAGGTGAAATTGAACTTTCCTATGTCAAACATGATGTATAAAAATTATTAGATTAAAGAAATGAAAAGTATTTATGGAATAAATTAAACAATATAGCAGACAATAATCCTATAGAAATATTCATATTGTAAGGATGTGCGCACTTATATGAAAAATGTGATTATTGTTGGAGCTGGAATTGGCGGATTATGCTCAGCAGTAAGGCTTCTTAATAGGGGATGTAAGGTTACTATACTTGAGAAAGAAAGTACCCTTGGCGGGGTTGTAAATATTAAGGAGGGGGAGGGCTTTAGCTTCGACCTTACTGCCAGCATAGTTATGACCCATGACATATATACAGAGATTTTTAAATCTTTAGGGAAAAACTATGAGGACTATATAGAACTCATAAAGCTTGACCCTGTATATAAGGTAAACTATTATGACGATACAAACTATGAATTTTACAGTGATTTTAGAGATATGAGCAATGCACTGGAGAATTTACAAGAAGGTTTATCAGAAGAGTATATGAATTTCTTATTCAAGTCATTGAATAAATACATGATTATAAAACAAAACTTTTTAACAAAACCTATGTCAAAAATTGGTGAGATAATTAACCCATCAGTTCTATGTAAAGCTGTAAAGATGAGAGCCTTAAGGTCATCGGATAAATATTTATCCAGCCTCATAACCAATGAAAAATTAAAAAATTATCTCATGTTTCAAGCTATGTACATGGGAGTTGATCCCTATAAGACTTCAAATCTTTATGCCATGATTCCCACCATATCCCACGCTTACGGTTTATATTATATAAAAGGCGGAATGTATAGCTACATAAAGGCTCTTGAAAAGCTCATAATTGAAATGGGTGGAAATATCGAGAGAAAAGTCAAGGTCAATGAGATAATCATAGAAGATAATAAGGTAGTTGGAGCAGAGGCAGGGGAGAAGATATATAGAGCAGATACCGTCATATGTAATGCTGACTTTCCTTATGCTATAAGGAATTTATTTAAGTTGCCTATAAATGAAGGGAATCTATACTCCTCAAGGCATATAGAAAAAAAGCAGTGTTCCTGCTCTGTATTCATGATTTACCTTGGTTTAAAGAAAAAGTATGATACCTTAAGGGTACACAATATTTACATAAATCAATACTTCAAAGATGAACTTGAAGCACCTTTTAGAGGACAGCTTCCAGAGCATCCAGCACTATACATGTACTATCCAAGTGCCGTAGACGACACCTTATGTGAAAAAGGTAAGTCAGTTTTAAACATCATGGTCCGGGTCCCAAATCTTCAATGCGGCAAACAAATGTGGGATGAGGAAACCATAAAAGCCTTCAGAAATAAAGTCATGAACCAAGTTCGAAGAGTAGATGGACTTCAAGACATAGAAAGCAATATAGAGTATGAAGATTACCTGACACCACTTCAACTTAAAGATAAATTCAACTGCTACTGTGGAAGTGCCTTTGGCCTAAGCCACAAGCTAACCCAAAGCATATACCTTAGACCTCATATGAAATCTAAAAAGATCAAAGGGCTCTATTTTGTAGGGGCATCTACCCATCCAGGCAATGGTGTTTCAATAATAACAGAAGGAACTAAGATTTTAAGTGACATGGTAATGAATGAAGAATATGAATAGAAAAGATAGAAGATAGACTGAAAGAGGTCTATCTTTTTTTCGGAACAGGGAGTTAAGCAAATTTAAAGTCAACAAATGTTGGAGTTTTAAGTTTTTGTTTTTTTATACAATACATAAATATATTTCATACGAAAGAAAAATAATCTTCTAATAGAAATAAATGGTTGACAAGTGAAGAAGTATAAGTTATTATTGTTACAAACGTAATGATAACAATTACATATGAAAGATTTAAACAATGAGGAGGTGGAAATTTATATTAACAAAAGCTACATTGATTTAGTTCAATTATCTAGACAATATATCTAGTGAGCTTTAATTATAATTGACTAAACATTTGTATTAAAACGTTATCAAAAATGCAGTATTACAAAATAGGGGGATTTAATATGGGTAAAAGAAAAGAAAATGGTACAGTATTTGCAACAGTTCAAAAAATAGGGAGATCATTCTTTTTACCAGTATCAATTTTACCAGTGGCTGGACTATTGTTAGGTCTTGGAGCATCATTTACGAATGAGACAACAATAGCAGCTTATAACTTGGAATCTGTTCTAGGAAGTGGAACCGTTTTGAATGGACTATTAACTATTATGTCTCAAGTTGGTAGTACTATATTTGGAAATTTACCGATTATCTTTGCTATGGCAGTTGCATTAGGTATGGCAAAAAGTGAAAAAGCAGTAGCTGTTTTATCATCTGGAGTTTCATTTTTTGTAATGCATTCTACAATAAATGCTATGTTAAAATTGACAGGATCTATACTCCCAGATGGAAGTCATTCAGATAAAGTATTAAGTGGAGCGCTTACTAATGTATGCGGTATTGATTCCTTGCAGATGGGAGTATTTGGAGGTATCATAGTAGGACTTGGAGTAGCAGCATTACATAATAGATTTTATAAACAAAAGCTTCCAGCAGCATTATCATTCTTTGCGGGGGTTAGATTTGTACCAATTATTTCTGTTATAGTATATATACTAGTTGGTATTATATGTTTCTTTATATGGCCTACAATTCAAAATGGTATATATGCAATTGGAGGACTTGTTACAAATTCAGGATATGCAGGAACATTTATTTTTGGATTTATGGAGCGTGCTTTAATTCCGTTTGGTCTTCATCATGTGTTCTATATTCCATTTTGGCAGACAGGACTTGGTGGAACTGCAATTATTGATGGAATTACGGTTGCAGGAGCACAAAATATTTATTTTGCAGAACTCGCATCTCCTAACACAGTAAAATTCAGCGTTGAAGCTTGCAGATTTATGACTGGTAAATATCCATTTATGATGGCAGGTCTTCCAGCAGCAGCTTATGCTATGTATAGATGTGCTAAACCTGAAAATAAAAAGTTAGTTGGAGGATTACTTCTTTCAGCAGCACTTACTACATTTTTAACAGGTATAACTGAGCCAATAGAATTTACATTCCTATTTATCGCACCAGCATTATTTATTTTACATTGTGTTTTTGCAGGGTTAGCATTTGTTATATGCCATTTACTATCTATATGTATAGGCACTACATTTTCTTGTGGATTGATCGACTTTACATTGTATGGATTATTACAAGGAAACGCAAAAACAAATTGGCTTATGATGATACCAGTATTTATTGTATATGCAGTAGGATACTACCTTGTTTTCACTTTCCTTATAAAGAAATTTAATATTGCAACACCAGGACGTGAAGAAGGTAATGGAGAAGTAAAATTATATACAAAAGATGATTACAATAAGAAAGGTGATGGCTTAGATAAAAAAACATCATGCTCTAACAATGATGATATATCAGCTATGATTTTAAAAGGATTAGGTGGAATTGATAATCTTCAGGATATTGATTGTTGTGCTACTAGATTGAGATGTACACTTATTGATTCTAATATTGTAGATGAAGAGATATTAAAATTAACTGGATCTAAGGGTGTTGTAAAAAAGGGAACAGGTATACAAGTGATTTATGGACCACAAGTCACTATTATTAAGAGCGATTTTGAGGAATATGTAAATAAAATACGAAATGGTGAAAAAGTGGACTTATAATAACTGATATATAGTGAAATAATATATAGAGGAGTAAATCAATTTTTCTATGAAAAATATGATTTACTCCTTTAATTATAATAATAAGATATACTTTAATGTTGTATAGGAAAATTAAATGTGCTATATTTTATACTGATAGGTAGGAGGTATGAAGAGATGAATGAAAGACATACTAGAATTGTGAATATAGTGAACAAATCTAAGAAAATAGAAGTAAATGCACTGGCAGAGATGCTTGGAGTATCTCCAGTTACTATACGTAAGGACTTAGGCTATTTAGAAGAAAAAGGACTGTTATCAAGAGAACATGGATATGCAGTTATGTTAAATACTGATGACATTAATAACAGACTTGCAGTTTGTTATGAAACGAAAGTAAAAATAGCGAAGGCAGCAGCTAATATGGTTTCCAGTGGAGAAACTGTTATGATAGAATCAGGATCAAGTTGTGCATTGCTTGCAGGAGAACTATCTAATAGTGATAAAGATGTTACAATTATTACAAACTCTGCTTTTATCGCAGGGTATGTAAGAGAAAATGGAAATTCTAGAGTTATACTATTAGGCGGTGAGTACCAAAAGGAATCTCAAGTGATGGTTGGACCTTTAGTTCGTATATGTGCTAGAGAGTTTCATGTTGATAAATTATTTGTTGGAACTGATGGATTTAACCCTGACTATGGATTTTCTGGAAGTGATATGATGAGAACTGAAGCTATGAAATGTCTTGCAGAGTCAGCCAGAAAAGTAATTTTGCTAACGGATTCCAGCAAATTTGAAAAGCAGGGAGTTGTCATGCAGTTAAGGTTTGACGAATTGCAAGGTATTGTAACAGATAGTGAAATTCCAGACTCAGCAAAGAAGATTTTAGAAGATAAAAATATCGAAATAACTATAGTGGAATAATATAATTTATAAAGTAAAGGCTTATGCTTTTTTAAATTCACCTCAAATGTTAAGGAAAATAGACTAACATTTGAGGTGAATTTTTTTATGGAATTTAGATTATATGGTGGCATCAAACCCCTCAGCTCTAAACACTTTTAAATAATCTTGAATATCTTCTGGATGAAGAGCATTAGTATCTTTCATTAAATAGTTCATATGAAGATTTTCATATTTTTTTTGCCCAAATTGATGAAAAGGTAGAAGATTTATTTTTTTGATTCCAATTTCTTTTAAAAGTTTACAAAAATTTGAGGCATCATTTAAAGAGTTATTTACATTGGGGATTACCGGTATTCTTGCAATAACCTCTATACCATTTGAAACTGCCCATTTCATGTTTTCTATGATAGGTTCGTTTGGAACACCTGTAAACTTTTTATGTTTAGCGGTATTATAATGTTTTATATCAAATAAAAGCAGATCTGCATGATTTACAACCTTTTGAAACACATCTGAAGATGCATACCCAGTAGTCTCAAGAGCGGTATGAATTCTTTTGTTTTTTAGTTCTATTAGAAGTTCTTTAGCAAAAGCATGATGCATAAGAACTTCACCTCCTGAAAGGGTAACACCTCCACCAGATTCTTCGTAAAAGTCATAATCCTTCATCACCTCAGATAGGATCTCTCCCTTGGTCATCATTTTTCCTATATACTCTAAAGCTTTTGTAGGACATTGATTTATACAAGTCATACAACTGGTACATGTATCATGATTAAAATTAAAGTTTTCATCTTTAAACTCTATACTCTTAGTAGGACATGAAGTTTCGCATAGATGGCAGTGTATGCACTTTTCCATATCCCATAGTATTTGAGTATGTATTGCTTGAGATTCTGGATTGGAACACCATAAGCAATGAAGAGGACATCCTTTGAAGAATACTACAGTTCTTATTCCAGGGCCGTCATGGATGCTAAATTTTTGTATGTTAAAAATATTCGATTTCATATATTTCCCCCTTATTAAATAGATACTTACTTAAATTTATATCATCACTATAGCATAGTGATTAAAACAAGTAAATAGAGTATACAAAACAATATTAATTTCATATGAAATTAAATAATTGACATAACAAAACAAATGTTATATTATCATTATAAAAGAACCAGTAATTAAGCAAATATAATATAAATAAAAAAATATAGAATGGAGGAAATGAAATGAAAAGAAATTATTTTGGAAACTTAACAAAAAGAATGGAAGAGTTTCGTGAGGAACTTTTAGAAACTAAACCATATGTTTGTTCAGAGAGAGCTGTTTATACTACAGAAGCCTATAAAAAACATGCAGATAAACCAGTAACTTTAAAAAGAGCATATATGTTGAAAAATATTCTTGAAAATATGTCAATTTTCATTGAACCTCAAACTTTAATTGTTGGTAATCAAGCATCAGGAAATAGATTTGCACCTATTTTTCCTGAATATGCAATGGATTGGGTTATTAATGAACTAGATAAGTTTGATAAAAGAGATGGAGATGTCTTTTATATTAAAGAAGAAACAAAAGAGGTATTGAAGGAAATTTCACCATATTGGGAGCATAATACAACAAAAGACCGTGGGCTTGCAGCTATGCCTCCATCAAGCAAAATATTTTATGATTTAGGAATCATAAAAGCAGAAGGAAATATAACATCTGGTGATGCCCATTTAGCTGTAGATTATGAAAAAGTTATGAAATGTGGTTTAAAGGACTACGAATCAAGAACAAAAGAAGCAATGGCAAAATTAGATTTAACGGAAATGGAAAATTTAAAAAAGTATTATTTCTATCAATCAATATTAATAGTTATTGATTCAGTAAGAGCTTTTGCAAAGCGTTATGAGAATTTGGCTATAGAAATGTCAAAGACAGCAGATGATAATCGTAAAAAAGAATTGCTTGAAATAGCGAGAATATTAGGAAAAGTTCCTTATGAACCTGCAGAAACAATGTATGAAGCAGTGCAAAGTATGTGGCTGATTCATTTAGTTCTTCAAATAGAATCTAATGGACATTCACTATCTTATGGACGTATGGATCAATACTTATATCCATATTACAAATCAGATTTAGAAAATGGAATTATTACAGAAGAATCAGCATGTGAATTGATGACAAATCTTTGGTTGAAGACTTTTACAATTAATAAAATTAGAAGCTGGTCTCATACACAATTTAGTGCAGGAAGTCCACTTTATCAAAATGTAACGGTTGGAGGACAAACTGTTGATAAAAAGGATGCTGTAAATGATCTTTCATACCTTATTTTGAAGAGCGTTGCACAAACAAGACTTCCTCAGCCAAATTTAACTGTAAGATATCATGCAGGTTTGGATAATAATTTTATGAAAGAAGCTATCGAAGTAGTTAAGTTAGGTTTTGGTATGCCAGCATTTAATAGTGATGAAATCATAATACCTTCATTTATTAACAAAGGTGTAAAGGAAGAAGATGCTTACAATTACAGTGCTATTGGATGTGTAGAGACGGCAGTTCCAGGGAAATGGGGTTATCGTTGTACTGGAATGAGTTTCTTAAACTTCCCTAAATCGCTGCTTATTGCTATGAATGATGGTGTTGATCTAGGATCGGGAGTGAAGGTAGCAGAAGGTGTAGGACACTTTGTAAATATGACTTCCTTTGCTGATATTGAAAAGGCATGGGATAAAATAATTAGAGACTTTACAAGACACAGTGTAATAATAGAAACTTGCTGTGATATGGTTCTTGAAGAAACAGTGCCAGACATACTTTGTTCTTCTCTAGTTGAAGATTGTATAGGAAGAGGTAAGACACTAAAAGAAGGTGGAGCTGTATATGACTTTATCAGTGGTTTACAGGTTGGTATTGCAAATATGGCAGATTCACTTGCTGCAATTAAGAAATGCGTGTTTGAAGATAAGTCTATAACAACATCAGAACTTTGGGAAGCGCTTCAAAATGATTTTGAAGGAGAAAATGGAACTAGAATTCAAAATCTATTGATAGCTGCACCTAAGTATGGAAATGATGATGACTTTGTAGATAACCTTATAAGAGACGCATACAATGTGTATATTGATGAAATTAAAAAATATCATAATACTCGCTATCAAAGAGGGCCAATAGGCGGAGTTTACTATGCAGGAACATCTTCTATATCTGCAAATGTTGGACAAGGAATGGGAACCCTTGCGACACCAGATGGAAGAAAAGCTAAAACTCCATTGGCAGAAGGCTGTTCTCCAAGTCATGCAATGGATAAGAACGGTCCTACATCAGTATTCAAGAGTGTTTCAAAATTACCTACAGAACAGATTACAGGAGGAGTATTATTAAACCAGAAGGTAACCCCTCAAGTTTTAGAAAAGCCGGAAGACAGTATGAAGTTAATTGCTCTTTTAAGAACATTTTTTAATAGATTACATGGGTACCACGTTCAGTATAATGTTGTATCAAGAGATACATTGTTAGATGCTCAAGCAAACCCTGATAAGCATAGAGATTTAATTGTTAGAGTTGCTGGATATAGTGCTTTCTTTAATGTATTATCAAAACAGACTCAAGATGATATAATTGAAAGAACTGAACAAGTATTATAAGAAAGTAAAAGATAAACAATAAAATTATTTGTAAGTAATGGCTATTGTATAAGATTGTAAAAACGCATGAAGATAAGAAGAACTTAAATGGAAATAATGGAGGTAGAAAAATGGAACTATTATTTGATACGGCAAATATTGAGGACATTAAAAAATATATGGAGTGTTATCCAATTACAGGAGTTACAAGTAATCCAAGTATTTTAAAGTCAGAAGGCAAAATTGAGTTTTTTTCACATCTTAGAAAAATAAGAGAAATTATTGGTATGGAAAAAACTCTACACGTTCAAGTAATTGCTGAAGATGCAGAAGGAATCCTTGCGGAAGCAGAATCAATTCTTAAAAATGTTGATGACAAAGTATTTATTAAAGTACCAACTACAGAGCAAGGATTAAAAGCTATGATGATACTAAAATCTAAAGGAATTGGTGTTACGGCAACTGCTATATACACAAAAATTCAAGGATTTGCTGCAATAATGGCGGGAGCTGATTTCATTGCACCATACTGCAATCGTATGGCTAACCTAGATGTAGATTTTGAAGAGACAATTACTGCATTCCGTAAAATGATTGATGAAAATAACTCAAAGTGCAAAATATTAGCTGCAAGCTTTAAAAACATAGCGCAGGTTAATAAGTCATTTTTGGCAGGCGCCCATACAGCGACTATTCAACCAACATTAATGCATGACACTTTTCAAATGGCAGCTGTAACAAAAGCTGTTGCTGATTTTAAAAAAGATTGGGAAAGCGTTCATGGAGAAGTGCTAATTACAGATTTAGTAAAATAATAAAAATATATGAGATAGAAGATAGGCCGAAAGAGGCCTATCTTTTTTTATAAAATAAATTTGTATAAAAGTATTTATAGAGCTCATAGTAATTTTATGAATTCAGGAGACTTATGGTATGAATGCATTAATACTGTAAGAAATATGGAGACGGTAAGTCATATAATATTTTGCAATGACATTCTTAAAACGCCTCCAGTAAAAGTCTTTTTACTTTTATATAAGGATAAATTTCATAATTTGACTGACACAGAGAAGAAAGCACTAGGCGCATTTTGGGCTTTTATATTTAAAGAAGTGTTTGGGTATCAAGAAAAGAAGAATGTATCTATTAGCACATGTTCAGTAAAAACAGCAGCCTATTATTTAAAGCCTAAAAAGAGTTTTTATTGAAAAATATTACATAAATGGTTAAAATAATTATAAGGGAGTGATTTAATGAAGGTATATGAAATAGAAGTTAAGTGCTTTTTGTTGAAAGACATAAAAATATCAGAAGCTAGTAGTAAAATATGTGCATTCATAGATGGAGAATTAGCGAGAAATCCGGAATTATTAGAGCTACATAATAAAAATACGTATAAAAATTACTGTTTTAATTCCTTTTACCCGTTGGAGCAAGATAAAATTTACAAGCAAGATAAAATATATACATTTCAAATAAGAACTATAGATAAAAGGTTAGCAGATGTTTTCTTGAATAACCTTAAAAATAGGTACACTGACCAAATAAAAGGCTTAACTACTTCTATAAGAATAATTCCACAAAAGCCTATAGAGAAACTTTATTCAATTTCTCCGGCCATAATGAAAACCGAGAATGGTTATTGGAAGAATAATATATCTTTAAGTGAATTCGAACGTCATCTAAAGGAAAATTTAATAAAGAAATATAACCTAATAATGGATACAAAAATAGATGAGGATTTTCAATTATACACCACACTTGAATTTATGAATAAAAAGCCTGTTACCTTAGAGTATAAAGACATAAAGCTATTAGGTGATAAAATCTGCATGCAGATAGAAAGTAATAAAACAGCTCAGGACATAGCATATATGGCAATAGGAACTGGGATTTTAGAGGTTAATGCTCGAGGTGCTGGTTATGTAAATTATAGGTGGTTGTAGGGAGGTGATATAGTGTTAGAACAAGCGTTAAAATACTTTAATATCACATATGAGAAAAAGGGGGATGCCTTAATACTAGATAATTATATCCCTAGCGACGGAACTTACGTAATAGTAAAACCTTCTGATGAAGGTTTTGAAATTATAGATAAGGTTGATATAAAACAAGATAAGAAGACAAAAGAGATAGATAGGAGCAATAAGTATTTAGACTTTATATGCATAGCAGATTATTATAGTGGACTTATAGATATGAATAAGCCTATTGATGGAAAAAAGATAATTCATAGCAATAACTATCTATCATTTTTCGTGAAGAAGGATAGTTTTAGTAGTAAGAAGCTTAAAGATGAGATAATAGAAAATTACTATAATGTGTTACGTAATCCAAGATTAAAATATTCAAAACCTAAGGCCAAGGCGCTATATAATTTAGTAGAAGAAGAAATAGGCGCAGTTGATGAAGAAAAACTAAATAAAATAGAGGAATGGATAAAGGAAAATATATTTGAATTAGGTAATAGCGTGACAGGTAAAGATTATTTAAAGATATTCTTTTATTATGATGAAAAGGAATTTGAACAAGAAGGTAAAAGGTATTTGATTCCCAATATATATAATAACAATGATTTTAATGAGATAGTTGATGGAGATGTATACGGACTTCCAAACAATAATATGGGCTTGAATGCTAAGAAACCTTACTTAGAGAATAAGACTAGAAAAGTAAAAGTACCCTACTTGATTAATCAAAATCAAGTGTTGTCACAGAAAAAGTTTTTTGATTATTTGATGAATCAAGTTTGCATAGGTAAATACACAATATACATGAATCAAGAAGAAATAGTCCCTTTAGGTAGTAATGAATTACCGGCTAAGGAGTTCCAAGGAATATATTTTAGGATAAAAAAAGGAAAAGAAGTTGAAATCCATGATTTTGATGTGATTTCAAAATATAATCCAAAGCTTATAAAAGAATTTGAATATGTCAATGTCCTTGATGCAGATTATGCTGTTTTAAAACAATCCTATGAAAGTATTCATACACTTGAGGATATGAATCAATTGATTAATGATGTAATGTTTAGCAAAATGCTTATAAGCAACTATTTTACAGATGCAAAAGATATTTCTATAAAGGATCAGAAGATAAAGCAGAACATACTTTTTGCAAGGGATACGTTAATTGATTGGTTCTACAAGGATAGATGGGTTAATGCATGGAAAGTATTGGATAGAGTGTCGTTAGAGTTACTTAAACATGCTATTGAATGTGGGTATGGAATAAGGGCAATAAACCAGTGTAATTTAAGGTTGTCTCTAAAAAATTATTTTGAAGGAGGAGAAAAGATGGCAGATGTGATAAGAGACTTGAAAGAAAATCTAAAAGAAAAAATTAAGGATAAGGATACATCATATATAGAAAGTGATAGAGAATATTTATTTGCAGTAGGTCAGATGGCAGCTTATTTGCTTTCAAAGAGTAAGACTAAAAAACAGATGTTATCAATGATTAATCCATTTTTAAATATAAAGAAAGATGAAATAATAAAGGAAAGATTGAAGGGATTATTCAAAAAATACAATTATGATCTTGGTAATTATAAAGAACCTAGAAATTTGTATGCAATGATTGCAGGATACCAAATGGAAGGACAGATAAAAGAGGATATGATTATAGTAGGATATCTTCATAGTAATATTTTATATGAAAAAAAGGAAGAAAATAAAGGAGGAGAAAATGATGGAAAATAGAGTTTATGGAGTACTAGGTATATCATCTATTATGGCTAATTGGAATGCTGATTTTACAGGATATCCAAAGACAATTTCTACAGGAGAAATTTTCGGAAGTGATAAGGCTTTAAAGTACCCTATGAAAAAGTTATGGGACAATAATGGCGAAAAAGTATTATATATAAAGTCTATGAAGCTATCTGAAGATAAAAATAAGGAAATCAACTTAGTTCCAAGATCACTTAAAGAACGTTATGAATTTATTTTTAATGAAAAAGATTTGAAAGCAAACAAGGATAGTGGAGCAGTTCTAAAAAATCTATTTTCAGCAATAGACGTAAAAAACTTTGGAGCAACATTTGCAGAGGAAGGTAATAATATTTCTATAACAGGAGCAGTACAAATAGGTCAAGGTTTCAACAAATATGAATACTCATATTTTGAAGACCAGTCTATTCTATCACCTTTTAGAGATGCATCTGTTAAGGAAAAAAACAAAGGTACAGACAAAGAAGATGCTGAGGCTAAAAACTCAACTCTAGGAAATAAAATTGTGAGTAATGAAGCCCATTATTTCTATCCATTTACAATAAATCCTTTAGCATATAAGGAATTTGTTGAGCTAGGAGTGACAGAGGGATATACAGAGGATGACTACGGAAAATTTAAAGAAGCGTCCATAAGCTCTGCTACTGCTTTTGCAACAAACTCTAAGGTTGGATGTGAAAATGAATTTGCATTATTTGTAGAAACAGAAAAGGATTTGTATATTCCTAATTTAGATAAATATATAGAGTTTAAAAAGCTCGAAGATAAGAATGTAATCAAGATAACTTGTGGGAAATTACTTAACGATTTGAAACATAGGATATCAAATATAGAAATTTATTATAATCCATATACAACTACCATAGAAACAGATATAGAAGGTGCAAAAGTATTCAATATATTTACTAAGCAAGAGGTGTAGAAAATGAATGCACTAAAGTTTACTTTAACAGGAAGGACTGCATTTTTTAAAAAACCGGATGTTAACACCTATTTATATTTTACTTACGGACATATTCATAAGGTAGCACTTCTTGGTATATTTGGAGCTATATTAGGATATAAGGGATATAATCAAATGAATAGTAAAGATGATTATCCTGAGTTTTATAATAAATTAAAGAATTTAAAGATTTCTATAGTTCCTAAAGAATGTAGTGTATCTAAAAAGGTTCAAGTGTTCAACAATTCAGTAGGATATGCATCTAAGGAACAAGGGGGAAACTTAATTGTAAATGAGCAATGGCTTGAAAATCCAAGTTGGGATATATATGTGCTTATTGATAATGAAGAGGCTGAAAACTTAAGTAGCTCAATTATAAATAACAAATATGTATATCTGCCATATTTGGGTAAGAATGACCATCCAGCAGATATTATAGATGCAGAGATTATTACTAATATTGATTATAAAGAAATTGATGAACTTTCTATTGATAGCATGTTTTTATCAAAGGATTTTGAGTTCATAATTGAAGAATACGATGTGGATGAAGATGATGAAGAACATGAATGTGAGAATATTTATAAGTATGAAGAAGCATTACCTGTATCATTAAATCAGGATACCAATGGATATGAACTTGAAATTTTAGTTATGACAAATCAAAAATTGAAAAATATATCTGGTATTAAAGTGTATAAGGATAATGATAGAAATATAGTATTTTTTTAAGGAGGGGTTCCCTCCTTAATTCATATAGTCAGGAGAATTTTTATGTATTTTGATGGAATAAGTAAAATCAATATAGATGAACATGTAAATGAAAATTACAATATTTATGCTCATGAGAACAAGGGTAATTATGAAACCTTAAAGGAGCATATAACTCTGTGTGAAAAATACTTTTTTATGATAATAAAAGAAAAAGGTTTAGAAGAGATGTTTTTAAATATAGAAAAGGGATTTTTAGGTAATGCCTCTGTAATATCGAAAAGTTTTTTTAAAGAAATGCTTTTGAACACAATTATGATGCATGATATGGGGAAGGTAAATCCATGGTTTCAAGAGAAGCAGCTTGGAAATAAACTTGAAATTAAAGAAGCAGCTAAATTTAATAACTCAAGGCATTCCTTAATTTCCTCTATACTATATCTGAATTATTTTATTCCAAAGATAAAAGAATGTCCCAAAGAAGAAAGAGATATAGTTAGAGATTTTATGATGATAAATGCATACATAATTTCCAGGCATCACGGTGATTTGAACAGTTTTGATGACTTCAAAGAGCTTTTTGAAGAGTATTCAGGAGATGGATGGAGACTATTGTATGAGCAGAAGATATTATATGAGAAAACATATAAATATCCTTTGAAAATATCACTTAAGACTATAGATGGGAACTTTCACAAATTAAAGCTGTATGAAGAAAAACTTTCACAGGAAAAGAATATTGCTAGGTACATATATGCAAGGCTCTTAATGTCTATACTATTTGCCTGTGATTTTTACTCCACATCTGAATATATGGATGGTGTAGAGATTAATGATATAGGTTCACTAAATAATATAGCTGAATTTTATGATACCTATAAACAAGGAAAGATATATAAGTTCATAAGAGAATATGAAGGGAAGCAATACTCTAAAACAAAAGACTTTTCTAAAATAAAAGACATAAATATTTTGAGAAATGAAATGTTCTTAGACGCAGAAAATGAAATCTCAAAAAATATTTCAGCTAGTATCTTCTATTTAGAGGCGCCAACTGGAAGTGGTAAGAGTAATGTGGCAACTAACTTGAGTTTTAAGCTATTGGAAGAAGATAAATCAAAGAATAAAATCTTTTATGTATATCCATTTAATACATTAATAGAGCAAAATGTTGAAACCTTAAGTAAGGTTTTTGAAAATGAACCTGATATATTGAATAAAATTTCGGTAATTAATTCTATAACACCTATTGATAAAAAAGATGAGACGGAAGAAGTTATGGACTTTAATTACTACAAAAAAATACTTCTCAATAGGCAGTTTTTAAACTATCCAATGGTACTTACAACTCATGTGAGTATATTTAAATATTTATTTTCAACAACTAAAGAAGATATATTTCCACTACACCAGCTTGCAAATAGCGTTATAGTTTTGGATGAAATTCAAAGTTATAAGAACATGATATGGAGAGAGATAATATCATTCTTAGATGTATATGCAAAACTGCTAAATATAAAATTTATAATAATGTCAGCAACTCTTCCTAATTTTGATGAAATGCTAAATGATGTAACTGGCACTAAAAGATTAATAGGTGATAGAAATAAGTATTTTAAGAACCCAATATTTAAAGATAGAGTTAAAGTGGATTTTTCATTAGTGCAATGTGAAGGTATAGTTGAAATGCTTTTCAATCATGTTAAGAAAAACTCTTTTAGGAAAAAGAAAATTTTAGTTGAATTTATATCAAAGAAAAGTGCATATGACTTTTATCAAAGGCTAAAAGATGATGAAGAGATACTATCCGATATTGAGCTAATGACTGGTGATGATAACTCTGATGAACGTAAGAGAATAATAAGAGAAGTTAAGGCTTCACAAGATATAATACTTGTAGCAACTCAAGTTATTGAGGCAGGAGTAGACATAGATATGGATATAGGATATAAAGATATATCTTTGCTAGATAATGATGAGCAGTTTTTAGGCAGAATTAATAGGTCATGTCTTAAGGATGGGTGTGTCGTTTATTTTTTTAATTTGGACAATACAATTCAAATCTATAAGGGAGACATAAGAAACAATAAAGAATTTTCTCTAAATGATGCTTCAATGAGAGTAATTTTAGAGAATAAAGATTTCGGAGAGTACTATAAAAAAATAATTGATCAGTTAAAAGTAGTGACAGCAAAAGAAAATGATAATAATACAGAAATGTTTTTTAAATTAAAAGTAGGAGAATTAAATTTTGATGCTGTAAGAGAAAAGATGAAACTTATAGATGAAGCTAAGGACATGTATGTATATCTAAGTCATAATATCACAACAGATGATGGTAAAGTCATTAATGGAAATGAAGTATGGGATGAATATAAAGCTTTATTACAAAATGATAAGATTGATTATGCTGAGAAAAGAGTAAAATTATCAAAAGTAAAAGCTGATATGAATAAATTTATATATAGGATAAAAAAATCCTACATAAACTACAATGATATTATTGGAGAATTATACTTCATTGAAAATGGTGATAAATATTTCGATAATGGTAAATTAAATCGAAAGAAGTTTGTAGAAGGGATAGGTGATTTTTTATAAATGAAAGTGAATGGAACCTTAATTAACTATTATTTTCATTGCAAAAGACAATGTTACCTACACGGAAACAGGCTCAACTTAGAAGATAATAGTGAAGATGTAAAGATTGGTAAAGCTATACATGAAGAGAAAAGTGAGCAGAGCAATAATACAGAAATAGAGATAGACAATATAAAAATAGACAAGCTTACAAAGGACTATTTGGTAGAAGTAAAGAAATCTGATGCAGACGTAGAGGCAGCAAAGTGGCAGCTTGCATACTATCTAAAGGTACTTAAAGATAAAGGAATAGAAAGAAAAGGAAAATTAGAGTTTGTAGAAAAAAATAAAACTACAAGTAAAGTAATATATATTGAGCTTAATGATGAAATTATAAAAGAACTAGATTCATATTTGACTTCTATAGAAAATTTATTAAAGCAAGAAGAAGTTCCAACTATATTGAATAAGCCTCAATGTAAAAAATGTGCATATTATGAATACTGTTATATATAGGAGATGAAAATATGGGAACCACTAAGTATATAACATCTATGGGAGAGCTCTCAAGAAAAGATAATTCACTATGTTTTAGAAAGGATGGGAAGAATTTATACATTCCTATTGAAAACACAAAAGAAATATATTGTTTGAATGAAGTAAGTATAAATACAAAACTATTGGATTTTCTATCAGCTAATAATGTCATAGTTCATTTCTTTAATTATTATGAAGGATATAGTGGAACATTCTATCCTAGAAATCAGTACAATAGTGGAAAACTTTTAATTAAGCAGGTAGAGACTTTTAATAATAGACGTATGGAAGTAGCTAAGGCCATAGTAAAAGCAATAGGTGTTAATATAAAGGAAGTCCTATACCATTATTACAAACATAATAAGAAAGAAGTAAAGAAAACAATAGATTGGATAAGCAATGAATTAGACTATAGACTTTCGATGTGTAATACAATAAATGAGCTCATGTCAGTAGAGGGTGAGATTTGGCAGAGATTTTATAGTGAGTTCAAAAATATTTTACCTGAGGATTTTATAATGAATAAAAGAGTAAAGAGACCACCTGATAATCCAATCAATGCTCTTATATCTTTTGGGAATACATTATTATACACAAAAACTATTTCTGCAATATACAGAACTCACTTGGATCAGCGGATAAGTTTTCTTCACGAACCATCTGAGGGAAGATTTTCATTGAGCTTAGATATAAGTGAAGCTTTTAAACCTGTAATAGTGTACAAAACTATATTTGAATTAGTTAATAATAAAAGAATTCAAGTAAGTAAGCATTTTGATAAAAAGGTTAATTATTGTCTTTTGAATGAGGAAGGAAGAAACATATTTATAACAGCCTTTGAAGAGCGATTAGAGTCAGTTTTTCCTCATCCTAAACTAAAAAGAAAAGTAACATATAGAACAGCAATAAAATTGGATTGTTATAAGCTCATAAAATTTATAATGGAAGACAAAGAGTTCATTCCATTTAGCCTAAAGGAGAATATGTAGCCATGAGTAAGCAAATAAACTATAATTATGCCTTTTTATTTTATGATGTAAATGAAAAACGAGTTCAAAAAGTATTTAAGGTGTGTAAAAAATATTTATCTCATTTTCAAAAATCAGTATTTCGAGGAGAAATAACTCCATCTAAATTGATTTCTTTACGTAAAGACCTCAATAAAGTAATAGATAAGCAAGAAGACTTTATATGTATAGTGAAACTTATGAATGATAGTGTATTTGGAGAAGAAATTTTAGGAGGCGGAACTCCAACTGGAGAAAATCTAATAATATAAATTACCAAGTGATCTAAAATAAAAAATCATCTAAAACTAAGTAGTATCAGTGAATAAGAAACATAAAAACTACTACAACATAAAATTTCGTAATAGCTTGGTAAATTAATTGGGAGATCCATATATATCAAGTCATTATCGTATATAGTGATTTTAGAAAGCCTTATTTTATCTTGGATGAACCTTAACATGAGATGTATTTAAACTTTACTACTTGTTGCATACCTGTAGCTGGATCTATCGATGAACCTTAACATGAGATGTATTTAAACTGTTTACCCTCCTATATTTTTAAATCTCTTACTGATGATGAACCTTAACATGAGATGTATTTAAACACCAGTGGTATAAGTTTATCTCCACTAGCTGTTACAGATGAACCTTAACATGAGATGTATTTAAACGCTTTTGGTTTCATTGGATTATCTCCAATCCACCCAGATGAACCTTAACATGAGATGTATTTAAACCAGATTATTAAATTTCCTTGTTTTGCCCACTCTAGATGAACCTTAACATGAGATGTATTTAAACTTGGTAAACCCCTCTGTAGTAAGCTCAAAGTATAGGATGAACCTTAACATGAGATGTATTTAAACCCAAGTCCAATCATATTGTAAAACCTCCTTAATTGATGAACCTTAACATGAGATGTATTTAAACCTTACATAGATGTCATTTCCAAAAGACGTAAATACGATGAACCTTAACATGAGATGTATTTAAACGAAGAAGATGAAGCGGTTGAAGAGATTATAGTTGGATGAACCTTAACATGAGATGTATTTAAACTTCTGTCGCCAAACAGATTGATAAGCCGAAACTAAAGATGAACCTTAACATGAGATGTATTTAAACTTCTTAGATTTATCCGTTGAAGATTTTTTGGAATGATGAACCTTAACATGAGATGTATTTAAACAGAATTGATATTAGTGGAAAAAAAGGACTAGAATAGATGAACCTTAACATGAGATGTATTTAAACAACTAGCATAGACACAGATAGCGACTTTATATGTATGATGAACCTTAACATGAGATGTATTTAAACAGACCAAGAAGCTGTTTTTAATAAAAGTATACTGAGATGAACCTTAACATGAGATGTATTTAAACGATACTAGGGAACTTACACAAGAAGAAAAAAGAAAGATGAACCTTAACATGAGATGTATTTAAACTGATAAAAATATGATGATTTTATTTCTTATACTACGATGAACCTTAACATGAGATGTATTTAAACATTAAATGATGTTTATGGAGATAAGGTGGCAAAAAGATGAACCTTAACATGAGATGTATTTAAACAAAAACTTATTTTCTTTTAGGGGATGTATATTGTAAGATGAACCTTAACATGAGATGTATTTAAACAAATCCTTCATTTTAATATAAGTTAAAGAACCCATAGATGAACCTTAACATGAGATGTATTTAAACATATTCCTTTTACTTCTTCCTTGATATTGTTGTTGATGAACCTTAACATGAGATGTATTTAAACGAAGAAGTAGAAAAGCAAAAGGGATACTTAGTGTGATGAACCTTAACATGAGATGTATTTAAACATAAAATGTGGATAACTTTTATATCAAATACTACAGATGAACCTTAACATGAGATGTATTTAAACTGTATTCAGAAGAGAAAATAGATAAAAACATGGTTAGATGAACCTTAACATGAGATGTATTTAAACAGATATCCAAACTTCAATAAAGGAACTAAGAAGAAGATGAACCTTAACATGAGATGTATTTAAACCATCTTAGGCGAGGGATTACTTGTTTTAAATGTAAAGATGAACCTTAACATGAGAT
>JALEZF010000054.1 GCA_022773025.1 Clostridium sp.
ATATCACCTTTTTTTGCCGCTGATACAAAACTGTGCTTTGCTTGAACTGTGTATCCAGTCTTACCACTGATAGTAGGCTCATAATAAGCAGAAGAATTTTTCATAAGAGGTCTTATTCTATTATTTACCCATCTTTCTGAAGTAACCTTATCTGTGTTTTTTATAACGTAATAAGGCTTTTGAGTTATAGTAAGAAACTCAGGATGTTTTATTGCTTCAGCCATTATAAGACACATATCTTTAGCTGATATGTAGTGGTCATCTTCATATAATCCACTTGGATTTTTAAAATTTGTATTAGTAGCGCCAAGTTCTTTTGCTCTTGTATTCATAAGTTCAGCAAACTTTTCTACAGAGCCGCTTACATATTCTGCAAGAGCTACAGCTGCATCGTTACAAGAACCTATAAGAAGAGTATTTAAAAGATCTTCAACAGTTAATGTTTCTCCCTCTATAAGGCCTAAGGCAGTACCATCAGTATTGGGAGGATTCTTTCCTATAGTAACTACATCAGATAAATTTCCGTTTTCTAATACCACTAGTGCCGTCATAACTTTTGTTGTAGATGCTGGTGGCAGTGGCTTATCCATATTTTTTTCATAAAGTATTTCGTGAGTTTTTGCATCCATAAGCACTACGCCTTCTCCTAAGACATCAGGAGGAGCTGCTTTTGCACTGCAAGGAATGTTTATATTGAGCATCATAAATAACGTTAAGATAAAAATACTAAGTTGTCTCATTGTATTCACTCCAAATTAATTTAATTTTAAACCATAGTAAAAGTATACCAAAAAATAAGGAAAACTGCGATAAGTTTTTTTAACTTTTGTCAATAATCTTAAGTAGAATTAAGAAAGGGGAAAAGCCATGAAAAAGAAGGACAAATATATAGGAGGTATTGTCATAGCTTCACTAATTGTCGTAGCGGTGATAATAGGATATTTCAAATCCCAGCCAAAAGTCTACAAGGATGAAGACATATTTGTTGATGTGCCAGTTTCCAATGAAAACAAAAGTACTGCAGTATCAGCCTCTAAGGATAAAATAGTGGTGGAGATAAAAGGAGAGGTAAAGAATCCTGATGTTTATATAATGGGTTCAGATGCCATAGTAAAAGATTTGATATTAGAGGCAGGAGGAATCACAGAAAAAGGTGATTTGTCTAAGGTGAATCAAGCCATGACATTAAAAAAGGGAGATTGCATAACAATCCCAGGAAAAACAGAGGACAATGCTATATCACCTGAAGCAAAAGGTACTCCATCCAGTAATGGAGCTTCCTCTCAAAGTGCAAAAACTCCTAGCGGAAAGCTTGATGTAAATAGAGCTTCAAAGGAAGAATTAAAAACAGTTCCCGGAATAGGAGATGTGACGGCAGGAAAAATTATAGACTATAGGGAAAAGAATGGTCCCTTTGGATCATTAGAGGACCTTAAGAAAGTTGGCAGAATAGGAGACACAACCCTTAAAAAATTTCAGGATTATTTGGAAGTTAGGTAGTAATTTGACCCTTCACCCGTTCACAAGGATTACAAAATAATATATAATGTGTATGAGATTAAAAGTAAAGGGGTGCTACTGATGAAAAAAAGATTAACAGAACTTACAAAAACCTCTGGATGAGCAGCTAAAATAGGGCCGGAGACCCTTTCAAAAATACTAGGAAAATTACCAAAGATGAAAGATGACAATTTAATAGTAGGCATTGAAACAAACGATGATGCCGCAGTATATAAATTAAGTGAAGATATAGCAACAATTCAAACCTTAGATTTCTTTACACCTGTTGTAGATGATCCATATACCTTTGGACAGATAGCAGCAGCAAACTCCTTAAGTGATGTATATGCCATGGGTGGAAAGCCTGTAGTTGCACTTAATATAGTTTGTTTTCCAAACTGTCTAGATATAGAAATTCTTGGAGAAATTTTAAAAGGTGGAGCAGATAAAGTTATAGAATCTGGTGCTGTAGTTGTAGGAGGTCACACTGTTCAGGATGATGAGCCAAAGTTTGGACTATCCGTAACAGGAATAGTACATCCGGATAAAGTTCTAAAGAATTACGGATGTAAGGAAGGTGACGTTTTAATAATCACAAAACCTTTAGGAGTTGGAATAGTAAATACAGCCATAAAAGGAGAAATAGCTTCTAAAAGGGTCTATGATGAAGCTGTAAAATGGATGTCTACCTTAAATAAATATGCAGGAGAAATCATAGTGAATTATGATATCCACGCTTGCACGGACATAACAGGCTTTGGAATAATGGGTCATGGATATGAAATGGCTGAAGGATCTAATATGACTCTAAAGCTAAACAAAGGATCTATACCATATATAGAAGAAGCCAGAGAATATGCTGAGATGGGACTTGTGCCAGAAGGCTCTTACAATAACAGAGCTTATCTTGATGGCAAATATGAACTTAAAAATGTAGAGCCTTGGATGGAGGATATACTATTTGACCCACAGACCTCAGGAGGACTTTTAGTGAGTCTTTCAAAAGAGGAAAGCTTAAAGCTTATGAAGGAATTTGAAGAAAAGAATATTCCAGCTTGGGTCATAGGAGAAGCTATAGAGAAAGAAGATAAATATATAGTTGTTCAGTAATTAGGAGGAGAGTATGAATAAAGGGTTACTTAGAAAATTACCTAAGATAGATGAACTTCTTTTAAATGAAGAAGTTCAAAACAATATAGATGAACATGGACGAAATCTGGTTTTAGATACATTAAGAGAATCTATAGATGCTGTAAGAAAGCAGATTTTAAATGGAGAGATAGAGGATTTTCAGTTTGAGGATGTGGTGAATCTATACAAAAAGCTTTTAAATAAGAAAATGAGACCACACCTTACAAAGGTTATCAATGGAGCAGGAATTGTAATACATACAAATCTAGGACGTTCCCTTTTATGTGAAGAGGCTGTGAAAGCTGTAGAAATGGTATCAAAGAGCTACAACAACCTAGAATATGATTTGGAAAAAGGAGCTAGAGGCTCTAGATACAGTCATATAGAGGATTTACTAAAGAAGATAACGGGAGCAGAAGGAGCACTTGTAGTAAATAACAATGCTGCTGCCGTAATGCTGGTATTAAACACATTATGTGAAAATAAAGAAGCCATAGTTTCTAGAGGACAGCTTGTAGAGATCGGAGGCTCCTTTAGAATACCAGAGGTTATGAAATTCTCAAGAGCAGAACTAGTGGAGGTTGGAACTACAAACAGAACCCACCTTTATGACTATGAAAACAACATAACAGAAAATACAGGAGTTCTTTTGAAGGTCCACACTTCAAACTTTAAGGTTCTTGGATTTACAGAAGAGGTGCCTTTAGAGGAATTGGTAGAACTTGGACGAAAGAATTCTATTCCTGTAATAGAGGATATAGGAAGCGGAGTATTAGTGGATTTATCTAAACATGGCTTCATATATGAACCAACAGTTCAGCATAGCATAAAGAAGGGGGCAGACGTTGTCACTTTCAGTGGAGACAAGATGCTTGGAGGGCCACAGGCTGGAATAATAGTAGGCAAGAAAGAGTATATAGAAAAGATAAAGAAAAACCAAATCACAAGAGCTCTTAGAATAGACAAAATGACACTGGCTGCTTTAGAAGCTACCTTAAGATGTTACCTAGATGAAGAGGAAGCTATAAAGAAGATTCCAACTCTAAATATGATGTTAAAGCCAGCAGAGGAAATCAAAAGAGATGCAGATAGACTTAGACGAAAGCTTCAAAATGCATCAAAGGATTTCACTTTCAAGGTTGGAGAAGACCGTTCTATGGTAGGTGGGGGCTCTATGCCAACAGAAACCATGGGCACTTATGTAGTTAAAGTTACAAGCACTAAGTATAGTGACAAAGAAATAGAAAATTATCTAAGAGGCTATGAAACTCCTATAATAGTCAGAGTTTACAATGGAGAGGTGCTTATAGATGTAAGAACACTTCAAAGGGATGATTACAGCGTTATAGCTAGTGCATTTAAAAACATGGGAGAGGAATAAATATGAAACACATAATAATAGGTACAGCAGGACATATAGACCATGGTAAGACCACACTTATAAAGGCACTTACAGGAAGAGAAACGGACACCACAAGAGAGGAAAAGGAAAGAGGAATATCTATAAATTTAGGTTTCACTTTCTTTGACCTGCCATCGGGAAGAAGAGCTGGAATAATAGACGTACCAGGCCATGAAAAGTTTATAAAAAACATGCTTGCCGGTGTGTCTAGCGTTGACGTGGTAGTACTTGTTATAGCTGCAGATGAAGGAATAATGCCTCAGACAGAAGAGCACTTAGAGATATTGCAGCTTTTAAATGTAAAGAGGGGCATAGTTGCTCTTACAAAATGTGATTTAGTAGATGAAGAATGGCTTGAGATGATATCAGAGGATGTAAAGGAAAAGTTTAAAGGAACCTTCCTTGAAGGAAGCAAAATAATCCCTGTATCATCAAAGACTAAAAAAGGAATAGATGATCTTGTAGCTGAGCTTGACAGAGCTACTGAAGAAGTAGAAGCAAAGGATACAGAGGGCCACTTTAGACTTCCTATAGATAGAGTATTTTCAATAAGCGGCTTTGGAACTGTAATAACAGGAACAGTTATAAGCGGAAGAGTAAAAGAAGGAGATTCTGTATGTATCTATCCATCTATGGTAGAAGGAAAGATAAGAAATATACAGGTCCATGACACAGACGTGGAGATGGCAGAAGCAGGCCAAAGATGTGCCTTAAACATAGCTGGTGTAAAGAAAGACCAAATAGACAGAGGAAATGTAGTTTCACTTCCTAATATGATGGAACCTTCTATGATAATAGACTGTAAGCTTTACCACATAAAGAGTGCAGAAAAATCCATAGAAAACCGTCAAAGAGTAAGGCTATACCACGGTACCTCTGAAATATTATGCAGAGTTATAATTCTAGACAAGGAAGAGATAAAGCCAGGAGAAAGTGCATATGTGCAGCTTAGATTGGAAGAACCTCTTACATGCCAGAGAAACGATAGATATGTAATAAGGTCCTATTCTCCAATGCACACCATAGCAGGAGGTAGTGTAATAGAGCCTGTAGCTAAAAAGGCAAAGAGATTTAGCGACTCCTATATAGAAGAGCTAAAGATAAAAGAAAGCGGCAAGGCAGAGAGCATAATAGAAAAGACAGTAGAAAATCTATCTTCCTCTTACCCTACAGCCCTAGATATAGTAAAAGCTCTAGGTAAGAATGAAGAAAATATAGAAGAAAAGCTTTCATCTTTAAAGGAAGAGGGAGCTATAATAGAGCTTAATTCCTTAGATAAGGCTGTTTATATCCATAAGAATTTCTTCAAGAAGAAGAGAGAAGAAATGGAAGATATCCTTACAAAGTTCCACAAGGAAAATCCCCTAAAAGGCGGTATGTCTAAAGAGGAGATAAAGACTAAGGTATTCTCAAAAAATCTAAAGCAAAAGAATTACGACGAAATACTAGCTTTATATGAAGAGAGAAAGTCTATAAAGCAAGTAAACAACCTTTTAAGTCTTTATGACTTTGAGATTCTTTATTCAAAACCTCAACAAATTATGAAGGATTCCATTTTAAAAGCCTTTAAAGAAGGTGCTTTTGCTCCTCCAAAATTTGAGGACTTAGCATCAAAAGAAAAAGATAAAAAAGCCTTTAAGATGGTATTTGACTCACTAATAGACAGCGGAGACCTTGTACGTCTTGGAGATGATTTGATTTTCTTAAAGGATCATTATGAAAATGCTAAGAATTTAGTGAGAGACCATATTCTTAAAACTGGAGGCATAACTCCAGCTGATGGAAGAGAAGTTCTGAATTCTTCAAGAAAGTACGTAGTAGGACTTTTAGAGCATTTCGATACAATAAAACTGACAAAGAGACTGGAAGATAAGAGAGTGCTTTACTAGATTTAGTGAAGAGAGAAGAGTTGGGGGGCATGGCCCCCTTTTCTGTTGAAATGTATAGTAGTGAAAGGTTAGGGGGCATGGCTCCTTTTTTAGTTGGAGAGATAAAAGAGAAGAGTTGGATACATGGGTAACTTTTTTACTTAAGATAGTTAAGAGGAAAGCTGGTGATGAGGATATTGCAACACCCATAAAGTATTCAGAATTTTAAGAAAGGAATAAGAGGAATTACTTGGAATCGTATAGAATATAAATATAAGAATAAAACTAATCTTATATTTAGAATGGGGGAAAAGGTATGGATAAACTTTATTACTGCGTTGATTGTAGAAGAGTTTTTAGAGAGGATATGTGCCCTTATTGTGGAAGCGCAAACATTAAAGAATTAACTGTTAATGCTCCTGTGAATATCTTAGGAACCAAACTAAAGGGAAAAGTCATGAAGATATGTAAAGATGAAGTAAAGGTCATACATGTTAATGCCGAAACTAAGGAGAAATATGTAAAGGGTTATTCAATAGAAAAATTGAAGAAGGTGCTATAAAAAGCATGTTGGACTAAAGAACCTCTCTATAATATCTATTATAAGGAGGTTCTTTTATTGGAAATATTAATTGTTTAAAAAAAACTAAAATAGTTACAAAAAATTTTTTTTATCGCATCAATAACCATATTATAGGTGTGAAAGCTAGCCGTTATAATGGTCAGAAAATATTATGTATTTGTAAACAAAACTCAATAAAATCAAGGGGTCATTAGGTCTGTTTACATCAAAGTTAAAATATAGTATAGTTATAAAAGTAATATATAAATAATTTATCATAAATGTATTTATTTTTTAGTAATGTTATATCATATAAATTAGGAGGCTTTATAAAATATGAGTGAAAAAGATATGAATAAGGACGAAATCCAACAGGAAGAAACTAAGGAAACAGAAGAAGTAGTTGAAAAGGAAAGTGAAGAAATACTTGTAGATGAAACTGCTGAATCTGTAGAAGAAGTGAAAGAAGAACCTAAAAATCACAAGAAAGGCTTTATGGCGAGACTTGAAGCTATGTTAGTAGACGAACTTATCGTAGGAGCTGCTTCATATATATTACTTTTAATTTTTGATTTAATAATAAGATTCGGACTAGGCTACTATGTTAAGAATATGGTATCTATGTATCTAGTATTCTTTATACTAGTTTCAATTGCGTATCCAATAATAATGGAGTGCAGCAAGTTCAAGAACACTATAGGAAGAAAAATCTCAGGATTTGAAGTAGTAGAAGTTAAGGAAGCAGAAGAAAACAACAATTAAGGAGAACTCAATGAAAAAAGGACAAGAAATCGAAGTATCAATAGACAAGACGGAATTTGGAGCTATAGGTGTAGGCTCTTTAGAAGATAAAACTATCTATGTGAAGGGAGCATTTCCCGGGCAAAGAGTAAAAATGAGAATAAGCAAAAAGAAGAAGGACTATGCTGAAGGAAAGCTTGTAGAAGTCATAGAAAAAGCTCCTTATGAAATAGATGCACCATGTCCACACTTTGGACCATGCGGCGGTTGTGTAAGCCAGAACCTTCCTTATGAAAAGCAGTTAGAGTTTAAGGTTGAGGAAGTAAAAGAGCTTTTCAATAAAGCAGGAGTTTCCTTTGGAGATTTTCAAGGTATAGAAAAGAGCCCAAATGATTTTGGTTACAGAAACAAGATGGAATACTCTTTCGGAGACATGAAAAAGGATGGCCCTTTAGAACTTGGAATGCACGCAAAAGGAAGCCCATTCTCAGTACTTACAGTAGACAAATGTCTTCTTGTAGATGAGGATTTCAGAACAATCTTCAGCTACACTCTAAATTACTTTAGAGAGAGAAACCTTCCTCATTACAAGATAAGAAACCACGAAGGTTACCTAAGGCATTTCATCATAAGAAAAGGAATCAACACAAATGAACTACTAGTAAACCTAGTTACTTCATCTCAAATAGAAGAGGATTTAACTCCTTATGTGGAAGGACTTAAGAGCCTAGAACTTCAAGGCACTCTAAAGTCTATAATACATACTACAAATGATTCCTTATCAGATGCAGTAATCCCAGAAAAGGTAGACATACTTTTCGGAGAAGACCACATAAATGATGAGCTTTTAGGACTAAAGTTTAAGATATCACCATTCTCCTTCTTCCAAACAAACACTAAAGGAGCAGAGAAGCTTTACTCCATAGTGAAAGACTTCATGGAAGACGCAAAGGATAAGGTAGTATTTGACCTTTACTGCGGTACAGGAACCATAGGCCAAATAGTAGCCGGCAACGCAGAAAAGGTAATAGGCATAGAGCTTATAGAAGAAGCAGTAGTAGCAGCTAACGAAAATGCAAAGTTAAACGGCCTAAACAACTGTACCTTCATAGCAGGAGACGTTGCAAAAGTCATCACAGAAGTAAAAGAAAAACCAGACCTAATAATCCTAGACCCACCAAGAAGTGGAGTCCATCCAAAGGCACTAGAATATGTAGTGAAATTCAACGCAAAAGACATCATCTACGTGTCATGCAATCCAAAGACCTTGGTAAGTGATCTGAACTACTTGACTAACCATGGATATGAAGTGGTAGGGACTAGGTTGATGGATATGTTCCCTAATACACCACACGTGGAGACGGTTGTTTTGCTGTCAAGAAAACACAATTAAATAATTGAAAAAGGCTTGAAATAAGGCTTTTCCGAGTGTTCGGTCAATCTTTTATGATTGCCTGGATCCTCGGATTTTTTTGTTTTGCCGGAAAGAAAATTTATTAAAATCTATGGTGGAGTAGATAGGTTGAAAAAGGCTAGAGTTGAGTAGACAGGAATATTTTGAATTAGGTTGAATAGACAATGTGATTAAAACTACAAGTAGCACTGTAACTTAAACGGAAGTTGGCTCTGATATGGGGTGTTTGTATATGTATAGGAATAGTTTGCCAGATTAGATGGTTTGTACTCTGAAACGATTGATAGCCCCTTTGCTTTGGAACAACAGGAATATTGTAGGGATTATTCTATAAAAAGACATTATAAAAGTAATTACTTTTACAATACTAAATTCAGTTGCCTTATATATTGTAATTACAAAACTAAAGTGATATAATTTAATGTATATAGTTGTGTATTTTACAAAAAAGGAGGAAACACAGTTGGACGATAAGAAAATTAAAGAACCTATGGAACATTTGAATATTGGTGAGTTCAACCGTGGTCAATCTTCAAAATTGCTAAGAAAGTTAGTTGAAGAGGATAAGGCTGCTTATATTCTCAAAAACGGAAAGCCTATGGCGGTGGTCATTCCATACGAAAAATACGAGAAAATGCTTAAAGCTGGAATTGATGTAAACGACTATTAATAATAAGTAGGTAGGTGCTATATGGCGACGAAAATGTTGATAGATGCAGTTTCGATTGTAAATAATTATTTGAATCAAAATTACAGTAACTACGAAATTCAAATAATTAGAAAAGAAATTGACACGATAATTAATGAACCATCAAATTTTGATAATAAAACTGATGGACTCCATTCATATGAAGAAGTACAGGACATATTGTCATGTATAAATGAAAAAGAAGAAATACGAAAAAACAAAGGAGTTTATTATACTCCTTCAGATGTTGTAAATTTTATTCTAACTAATAGTGTTAAATTGGTTAGTGATAAGCTAAAACCGAATAACCTCCATGTAATGGACCTTAACGGTGTTCCTTATACAACATATTGCTTTGAAAAATCTGTATATGACCCGACGTGCGGTGCAGGGGTTTTCCTTTTGGCTGCATTGGAAATGAAACTAGATTTATTGGATTTGCATTGCAAGGATGTTACAAAAGCTAAAATAAAAAAGGTTGCAGGAACCATCAATGGTAATGATTTAAATGAGGATTCGATTATTATCTCTAAGCTGAGATTGTTCTTATGTGTACTTCATAGATATGGAGTGCAAAAAGCTGTTGGGTTAGCCAAGGTACTGAATTTATCTTTTAATAATTATGATTATGTTTCTACTGTTCCTGATCCAAATATGAAGTATGACATCATAATTGGTAATCCACCATATGTAGAGGATTCAAAGAGTGATTCAGTTCCATCTGTAAAGTATGGAAATATATATGCTAATGTTTTGGATAATGCTGCTAAACAATTAAATGAAGGCGGTGTAATGGGATTTATTATTCCACTTTCATATGTTTCGACTCCTCGAATGAAACGAATCAGAGACGAACTTTATGGCAGCGTTCCTATCCAGTACATTTTAAGTTATTCAGATAGACCTGATTGTTTGTTTACGTCTGTGCATCAAAAATTATGTATTTTATTTGGTAGGAATTCAAATACAAATAAGACGATATATACTGCAAATTATCGCTACTGGTATAAAGAAGAGAGATATGATTTATTTAACTCTGCAGAAATCGTGAAGAATAACTATCCTGTAGATGACTATATTCCTAAGTTAGGTACAAAAGCTGATGTTTCAATCTACAAAAAAATACAGGCAAAGGAACATTCGTTGATGAATCTAATCGAGGATGGGTGCGAGTCATTTTACTTGAATATGAGAGCTGCTTTTTGGATTAAGGCATTCTTAAATCCTCATCCTGGCTCTGAATATAAGGAGTTTAAATGCTTAGATACCAATTATAAGAATTTTTGTATGTGCCTTTTGAATTCATCATTGTTTTGGTGGTTTTGGATTTGCATATCAGATTGTTGGCACATAACAAGAAAAGAACTGATTGGATTTAAAGTTCCGAGAAATATTGAGTTTGAGGAACTCAATCGCTTAGCACAACGATTGGAAGACCGTCTAGAAGAAACTAAATTATATGTCGGGACGAAACAAACAGAATACGAGTATAAGCATAAGGAATGTACGGCAGTAATACATGAAATAGATGATGTGATAAATGCTATGTACGGCTTATCAGAAGAAGAAAGTTTGTACATTAAAAACTTTGCTTATCGTTACAGAATAGGAGGAGGTGCCGAAAATGAGAGTAATTGATTTATTCTCTGGGTGTGGCGGATTATCTTTAGGTTTCATGCAGAATGGATATACCGTTTCTAAGGCAGTAGAATTTGATGCATCCATTGCAGAAACATACAAATTAAATCATCCAGAAGTTGATGTTATTGTAGATGATATTAGAAATATAGACCTCTCCGGTACTTTTAAAGCTGGAGATGCGGATGTAATAATCGGAGGACCTCCATGCCAAGGATTCTCTATGGCGGGAGCAAGAATACGAGAAGGTTTTATTGATGATCCTAGAAATTATCTGTTTAAGCATTATTTCAATGTGGTAAAAACGGTAAAACCTAAAGTGTTTGTCATGGAGAATGTTAAGGGAATTATGACCATGCAAGATGGTAAAATTTTCGAAGAAATTATGCGAATATTCTCTGATGAGACATTATTAGATGGTGAACCATACCATTTATACTACAAGGTTGTAAAAGCCATTGAGTTTGGAGTACCTCAAAAAAGAGAAAGAATGATTATTATCGGAACAACCTTAAAAGATGTTGATTTCGATAATCTATGGACTGAAACTCAAGCAGAGATACGTTCTGAAATGCCTCACTATTTCGATAAGGTAACTGTTGAAGATGCGATTGGCAATATGCCGACGGTTACAGCGGATGGCACAATTACAAATCCTGTACCTCAAACGGAGTATGAAAAATATTTATCATGCGATTTAGATAAAATTCAAAATCATACAAAGACTAATCATTCTAAGGTAGCAGTTGATAGAATGCGTAGAGTTGCCAATGGAGAAAATTTCACAGCATTAGAAGAACAAATTAATTCAGTTCATAGTGGTGCTTACGGTAGACTTTGCTGGGATGAGCAAGCACCTACAGTAACTACTAGATTTGATACACCGGCTGGAGGAAGATTTATTCATCCTATTGAGGATAGAACATTGACTCCGAGAGAGGCAGCTCGAATTCAAAGTTTCCCTGATGACTTTGTATTTTATGGGAAGAAAACATCGATATGCAAGCAAATAGGAAATGCTGTACCACCTAAAATTTCATATTTTCTTGCGAGAATGATTAAAAAAATAATTGATTAGGAGGTATTGAAATGAATCCGATTTTAAGTAATAAACTTACTGAACTTGATTCTGCAAGCGATTACGAATGCTGGTATTTGGTGAAGCAGCCTACAGCATTTGATAGTTTATGTTATCTTGTTTCCTTTTTAAAGGAATTTAAAAGTAAGGAAATACCATCCAACTTACAAGATTTTATTGGCCAAAAAGTTGGAGAGGTCAATGCGGCAAAACCCAGTGTGGAAATTTCAAATAACTATAGAGCATTAAGGGTGGCGGCATTCTTTGGCTTAATTATCATGACCTCGTCTAAATATGATGAGGCTATCATTACAGATGCTTTTGAGGAAATAAACATTCGTTGTGCTGGAGAATTTGAAAAAACAGATTTGTATATGGATATAATCCAAAGACAGATAGAAAAAATGTTTATAAGTTCTACGGTTGATGAGGCATATAATGGAGTCAGACAGGATTATAGGCTATATCCTGTTATGCTTTTATACAAGGTATTATTGGAACTTGGACGTTCTACTGGAAAGTATTCGATTTCAATGACTGAGTATAGATACTTAGTAGCTACGACAAAGGTATTTGAAGGATTTTTAGAAACATTGCTGTTGATTAAGCTACTAAGAGATGATGAAAATGCTGCACCAGAGTTTGAAAAATTCAGAACAAAATTTGACAATAGGCTTATTCAAGCATTAAAGCAATTACCTACACTTATTATCGATAAAGATGGTGTATCACTTAAGCCGGATTGCATTGAAGAAGTAGCGAGAAAAGTTTTTATTTTCGAAGAAAACCCTAATGTGTTTGCTACTGATGATTATTTGAGTTTTCTTGGTTCTAAAAAAACTCTTTTTGAACTAGATAAAGATGATAGTACAGAAGACGATTTAGAAGAAAACAATAATGATTTGAAAAAAGATGTTTCGATAGATGAATCAATAAGAAATACTGATGGTGAAAATGTACTTCTCTATGGCGTCCCTGGGTCCGGAAAAAGCTGGACTATTGAACATGAGTATTGTAAACCTGGAACTCAAGTTGAAAGACTTGTGTTCCACCCTGATTACACTTATTCAGATTTTATTGGTCAGATTCTTCCTGCTGTAGCCGAGGATGGACAAGTTAGTTATAAATTCACACCGGGGCCATTTACTAATATCCTTCGTGATGCATATCAGAATCCTGAAAAAGAGTATGTGCTTATCATTGAAGAAATTAACCGTGGTAATGCCCCTGCAATTTTTGGTGAGGTATTCCAGCTACTTGATAGAAAAGTTGAAATTCGTGATAACGATGACGATGGGTATCCTATTGGAACAAGTGAGTACGGTATAACAAATGAAAATATTGCAGAAGAAATGTATGGAAAAGATAAGAAGAAGGAAAAGGTTCGTATCCCATCAAATCTTTCTATTATTGGCACCATGAACACTTCAGACCAAAATGTATTCACATTAGATACAGCGTTCCAGAGAAGATGGGATATGCGTCTTATCGAGAATGATTTTGCTAATGTCGATTCAAAACTTGCTGATGCAGAAATTCTTGATACAACCGTTACTTGGAGTAATTTCTGTATTGAAATTAACAAGATTGTTGTAGGTAACAGTGCAAGAATGACATCGGCAGAGGATAAGAGACTTGGTGCTTACTTCGTTCATCTTCGTGACCTGCAATATAACGATGCGATGGGTGATTTGAAGGAGTATGATACCCTTCGCAAGAAAGAAAGCAAAGACTCATTAACATCCGAAGAAAAGTCACAAATTGCTGCGATTCGTGAGGCAATGAGACAAAACAGAAAGTTCCCTGAAAAGGTAATTAAATACTTATGGGACGATGCTTTCAAATTTAATCGAGAAGTTATTTTTGAAACTTCAGAATACCAAAGTCTTGAACAGGTTATCCGTGCATTTATGTATGCTAAAGGAGTTGAGAGATTTAAGGTATTCAAGGATAATGTGAGGGATGCATTCTTAGATAGCGAAGAATAAGGTGGTGAAATAAATGGATATAGACTCAGCTTTAAATTCAATAATGAAGTACGATATCAAAGATCACTGCCACATCAACGGTAATGAGGATGGAGACCGTTTTGTAGGAATCAAAGCAGACTCAGATAATGCTATGGTCTATTTCCCTATTGGATATGAACTGCCAGAAACAGATGCAGAAATTAGAACTGATATAAAGCATCTTATTCAGGTATTATCTGAATTTACAACAAAAGACGATAGACTATTGGCTGTGAATAAGTTTGCTGCACCACAGACAGTGGACTTCCCTATCAATGCGTATAAAGGCGTCATTGAATATTATTTTTCAATAGGTGGCACATACTATGTTGAGAAGGAACAAGTATACATTACGTCACCAACTGGAAAGCAAGACTGGGCAAGAACCGCTAGGAAACAAATGCCTTTAGTACAGAGCCGAAACGGTGTGAGTTCGTTCGTGTTTACGCAGTTTGAGGTTCGTTCATCTACTCCGAATGACACGAAGGAGATTACGCAAATCAATAGGTTCTGTGTATATGAAGCTTTCAAACGTTTGGGTTGGTTGTATGTTCCATATATGCCGGAAGAACCTGGGCCACATCCAGATATAAAATCATCTATAAGAATTGTGCAGAATAAGCTTGCAGTAACGAATGATGATAAAAAGAAAACTTTGTTTAGAAGCATGAAGGACATGCTTGAATATATGAATGAGCAGACTTCAGATAAACAGTTTTATTTTGGCACAGACGACTTTGACCATGTTTGGGAGAAGTTGATTGATAGAGCATTTGGTGAGAAAGATAAAGATAAATATTTCCCTCGCTCAAGATGGTTGTTGGACTATGGTAAGTACAAAGAAAAACGACCTCTTATGCCGGATACCATTATGATATATAATGGTAAATATTATATCCTTGATGCCAAGTGCTATAAATATGGTTGGACAGGTATTCCAGATCATTTGCCAAATGGCTCATCAATTAATAAGCAGATTACATATGGTGAGTACTTGGAAAAGTATAAAGGTGTTGATACGGATTCGTTATTCAATGCTTTTATCATGCCATACAATATGGCTAAGAATCATTTTAAACTGACATCTGTTGTGGGTAACATCGGAGAGGCTGTTGGTGATTGGAGAAACAATAAGAAGTACTACGAACGCATTCAGGGTATTGTAATGGATACAAGATATCTAATGTATCATTATTCTGGAAAGCCATTGAAAGAAAAAGTGGCACTTGCAGAATGTATTGAGGCGGTTCTAGGAAAGAAAGCAATTACTTCAACAGGTGAAACACCTGTGGTCAAACCTGTAACCTATACAGAAATAAAACCTGTGGTTTCAATGGTAGCTGAAGAGTCGGCTAATTATAATACAAATAAAAATTAACAAATATCAAAAACCTCTGTTTGCAGATTTTACGCAAGCAGAGGTTTTATTTTTATATTCCTTCTTTTTCTTTTTTTCTTTTACGGTAACGGTCTTGTGTAACTCTATTGCAACACTCCTGACTGCAGAATCGGTTTCTCGTGGATGTTGTTTTAACAAGGAAATATTTACCGCATCTTGGATTGTCGCAAGGACGATACAATTCAAGATCAGGCTTTAAATAGAAGATTGAAAAATATGCAGCACAGAGTAGCGAATCAACCTTCCAAGATGGGGTCATGGTTTCTGAATTATAAACAGGATGGATTCCATTAAGGTTGGTAAGCGTCAAAAATTAAGTATCTAGAAAACACATCCTCTAATTGATAAACTTAAGTAAAAGATCATCAATAGGGAGGTTGCTTATGTATAAAAAATTAGATAATGATGCTTGGGAAGAATATTTAAATAAATTTAACTCTGTTAAAGATACAATAACAGTGA
>JALEZF010000099.1 GCA_022773025.1 Clostridium sp.
TTCTCACATTCTGTTGACCAAGTATCTTCAGCTACTCTTAAAGGTGCTATAACTAAAACTTTATTTATTTCTCCAAGCCACAGTAAATTATCTATAGCCGTTAAAGTTGATACTGTTTTACCCATGCCCATGTCAAGAAATAATCCTGAAGCTTTATGATCCATAACATGATTAATTGCATATGTCTGATATTTCCATGGACTAAATTTCATATAAACACTTCCTCTATGAAGTTTTTGACCCCATCTATAGAATCTATAACTCTTACATCAAAACCTAAGTCCTTTAGCTCTTTAATTCTTTTAATCTGTATAGGCCTTGGTTTCTTTCCTGGTGCTTTAAGCTCTATGAAAACAATTCTTCCATGTGGTAATAAAATAATCCTATCTGGCACTCCTGACATTCCTGGGCTAACGAACTTTAATGCTTTACCACCTATCAACTCTATTTCTTTTTTAAGTCTATTCTCTATTTTTGATTCTTCCAAATCTTCACTCCCTATTTTCTTCCAAATAAAGCTTTATAGCATCCTTTATTTTTCCTCTTATAACATTACTGCTCATATCAAGATTATACTTATTCTCTAAAGTTAATCTTATTTTAGCCCCTGTTGCACTATCCCATAGTTCTCTAAATGTTCTACTTTCTGTGTTGATTAGCTCTTTTAATTCATCGTCATTCTCAAATATCTCTAATAATTCATATCTTTTAATCAAATTTCATTCTCCTTTTTTATAGTAACAAACTTTGTTACAAACTTTGTTACAGACTTTAACACTTGATACTATTGAGCTTCATGGAATTCGTGTAACAAAGTAACATAGTTTTCTATTAATACTAAAATATACGCGCGTATATACATATATTGGAAATACATAATATATAAATGCTATATTTCTATTTTTATATAAAAAGTTTGTTACTTTGTTACAAATCCCTTTAAAGCCTTGATATACAATACTTTGCAAGTGTAACAAAGTTTGTTACACCTTTGTTACCTTGTTACATACTTTATTCATCTTGCAAAATTCTTTCGTAATATCTTTGTACCCCATACTCTTTAAACCTAAACATTTTTACAGCTTTACTCCAACCTTTTAAGCTATTAAGAATATTGTTTATTTCTATTGAATCTGTCTTTCTCATATCGGCCTTATTCTTTTCAAAACATTCGCACCATACCTCTAAAACACATACCTTTGTTCTTATAGAGGTACCCTCTATAACATCCGCGCCCTGTAAATAATTTCGCCTTTGATATAAATCCCAATCGTCCCATTGTTCTGGTAAAGGGGTATCTAGGTACTTAAGAATTACACCTTCCTTTTCATTTACTTCTCTGTGTTCTTCCTGTTCTAACCCAGCGAGTAACTCTTGTTCTTCTGTAAGATATAGTTTTTCTTTTTTATCTCTCCACAGCACTATAGCTTCTGCCCATATCTGATCCAGTTCATTAGGCAAATCTTTGTCCACATCTTTTGTTCTACCTTCTCTTTTAGTTGCTACTGGCCAGTATCGTCTATTGCCAGTATCATCTTTTAAAAATTCACTCTTATTAGTTGTTCCAGCAAATACACATTGGCGTTTTATATATGAACTTCTTCTTGCATAGGCTAGTCTAGTTCTGTCTTCTTGAGATGTTATAAATCTTTTAATAGCATTGGATTCTGATTTGCTAAATGCCTGCAGCTCTCCAAATTCAATAATCCATGAATTCATGAGTTTTTCTATTGCTTGGTTACCTTCGACATCCTGAATTGAATCAGTAAACCATTCCTTGGCCAAAACTCTTAAGAATGTACTTTTCTTAATACCTTGTTGCCCAGTTAGCACTAGCATATAGTCAAATTTAATTCCAGGTACTAGAATTCGTGCTACAGCTCCACACATCCACTTTCTTGTTACTAATCTTACATAATCATTATCATCAGCACCCATATAATCAATAAGAAGAGTATCTATTCTGCTTATTCCATCCCAAGTAAGACCATTTAAATATTCCCTAACCGGATGATATGAGTTCTTCATTATAACTTCTTGAAGAGCATCATCACAATTTTGCTTAGACTGTACCTGCCAACTCTTTGATATATAAATTCTTAATGAGCTATCATCACTATCTTTCCATTCGGATAAATCATTCTTCTTTCTCCATGGAAGTTGTCCTAATACACATATTCTATTAGAAAATTCGTTATAGGCTATCTTACCTTTTAAGTTTGGATCATTTGATATAATCAACAAAAAATTTACTGGAGTATTTTTCAAACTCCCATTTTCATTGAATATGAGTTCTTGTAACCACCCCTCATTATCTTCATCCTCAACTATGCTAAAGTCTTCTTTGGATGCCTCTAGTCGTTCTCTCCCTATTTGTATTTTTACCTTTCCATTACTGGCCACAAATTCTTCCATGGCTTTGAAACTAGGAAGACTATTTCCCTTTTCTGTACTATCCTCATCCAAGTGTCCAAATTTATGAATTCTTACCAGGTCAAAGGCATTACATAAAGTATTTGAAGCTGGATCCGTACCATGGTGTGAATAGCTAAATTTATCGTCATATATAACTACACCGCCTGTGGTACTACCTTCTGCATATGTGTACCTTGTTTCATCTGCACCAGGTACATAAACATCACTTAAAAACTCTGATATGGCTTCCATAATCGTGTAGGTCCTACAGAAGGCTCCTATAATACCCTTCTTAGTTAAAGGATCTTCTTGCTTCTTTATTGCACTACTAATCTTAGCTCTTACCCTTGAACTCTCTGGCCAATAACTTATATCTTGCCACCCAAATGTATATCTTGATAAGATATCATCTGGATTTAACCAAGGTAAGTCTTGATATTTAAATACATAATCTCCATCAGTCGGGGTTGATGGCCAATACATAAGTCTTTCAGGTTCATAAGTTGTATCATCAAACTGGTCTATTCCTAAATCATCAGCTACCATTCTTCCTATAGCTTGATATTCATCTGGAAGTACTGGTCTTGATAGAGGTATTATTAACCTTAATCTTTGATTATCTGCCGTATGAGTATGAGTTGAATACATAACAACAGAGAAGTCATATAGGAGCTCTATACTGGACCATATATCTCCTTGTATATAATCTAGGTCTAATGTAAGTAGAGTTCTATTTTGAACATTACCTTTGAGCCTACGACCATTCTTTAAGCATCCACCTACAAATCCACCAACGTCCTTAATCTTCCCCTTTTCAGCCTTAGAAAGTTTTTTATATTCTGCAACTGTCTCTGGTGTTCTAGTTGTATGTGATAACTTTTCTACAAGTTCTGACCATTGCATGGTCTTGTTCTTCCATGTCTTTGTTTTGCTACTTGCTCCAGTAGCAATTGATATGGTTCCATCATGTTTAATTTTTTCTTTTGATTTATAAATGCTTTCCAAGGTATCACCTCTTTTCTGTATAGCACTAATATGATAATTTATTGCATCTAATTTTCTATAACTTCTATTTGCTTTATTAGTTTCTCTAAGCTTTTTAATTCTAAATGATATAATCCATCTTTAGAACCATGTATACCATTGGTCACTATAGTTCCGTCTTCAAAAATAACTGATATAGTATTTATATTTAATAAAAATTCTTCTTCACCCTGAAATTCTTTTACTCTTATAAACATTACTTTCATCTCCTAATTTCGCATATTCTACATAGTTAGTCCTTCATATAGTAACTACATTCATACCCATCAGCTGTAAGAGGTAGTCCTGGAGCCCATGAGATTGGTTCTCCAAAGATATCATTAACTTCCTCTAGGCTTCCATAATCTTTAGGTACATCCATGATAATTTCATCATGAACATGCATTACTATAGGATACCCCTTGGCTTCAACTCTTTTCATTGTTATTCCTAAACAGTCCCTAGCTGTAGCTTGAACTATATTCTCTACAAGTTTAGGCCCGTAGGTTTCTAGTGTAGTCCACTGCTTACTTGTTTGTTCCATGCCTTCGTAGGTAATAATATCACTGCCATATTTGCCTTCTTCAATCTTTGGTCTTATATAGGAAAGTCTCCTTCCACAAGGTAGTTGAATGAATAGCACTCCAGGATCATAGATAAACTTAAGACCATATTGCATGCATACAGTGGTTCTTTCAGCTATAGCTTTTTTAGCAGCTTTATCTACATCCCACCAAAACTTAGTTATGTTAGGACTTGCTGCTCTCCAGTCTTTTACAAGTGGTTGTATTTCTTCTTCTGGAATACTTCCTGCTTTATCCATACTCTTTATAGCCCCCACACTTCCGCCATAACCAAGTGCTAACTCTGCTATTTTGCCCTTCTGCCTTAGGTGTCCATTAACACCATGCTTTTCCACTGGAACTTTAAACATTTGAGATGCAGAAGCACAGTATATATCTCCATTATTCTTAAAAACATCTAGTCTCCACTTCTCACCTGCGTACCAAGCAATTACTCTTGCCTCTATAGCTGAGAAGTCTGCAACCATGAATACGTGACCTTTACTAGGTATAAATGACGTTCTTATAAGCTGACTTAAAGTATCTGGTATACT
>JALEZF010000107.1 GCA_022773025.1 Clostridium sp.
GGTACTTAGTCCATCTATTTGATAATCTATTAAAGATAGATATAAAGGATAGTGAAAATCTAGAGAATCTCATGCCTTGGTCCCCTAAGATCCCTGAAAGCATAAAAATTAAAGAAAAGAAATAAAATTAATCCTAGTAAAGCTTGTATTACCTTACTAGGATATTTTAATACTATTTTTGAAATTATTGAAGACACTAAAACTTTGACGCTTACAAAAACAGGAGCTATAGTTACAGATATTTATAATTTTGCATACAAAAAACACCCACATGAAAAATGTGAGTGTTTTTTTACGCCATTTATAGTTAAACCTACGTCACCATTAGGTTTACTTACTTCCCTATTTTATCATCCATACAAGAAGTGTGCAACCTTTCCTTTAGGATTTGGATGAATATATAAATATATTGAGATATTAATAAATACAACCTAAAAAAACTTAAAAATACCACACGTCTAGCTAAAAAACAACCAAAAAACGTGTGGTATTAATTATGGATTAACAATAATATCAGTTCTTTGATATTATTGAGTTTATACCTTTAAGCTTGGTGCGAGTGACGGGACTTGAACCCGTACGTCATGGACACACGCCCCTCAAACGTGCCTGTCTGCCTATTCCAGCACACTCGCTTATATATCAATGCTTTGCATAGGTCTATAAAAATCTATAGGCTTATGCAAACATCTTTAACAATTATACAAAATTTTCATATGAAAAGTCAATATAAATTTTGACTTTCTCACAGGCTTTCTGCAAATATCTTTTGTTACTATTAAATCTTTAAAATCCTAATCCACATCGGGGATTGCTCTATGTCCAAGGCCTATTACGACTTCATTTAGATGAAGAAGTCCTATGCTTAAAAATATACATACACTTATATGCTCACCTTGTCTTGCAATACCTATTTTACCGCCTACATTTAATCCATTAGCTTTTGAAGATATCTGCATCAATGCATCTCTTGTAGCTCCAGCTATAGCACCATCATGGACATGACAATCCTTTATGATGCCTGTTCTCTTAGAGGCTACTAAAGCTCTCTCTATTATTTTGGGAATAGAGGAATTTAAGCTTCCTCCTATATCTACTGCAACAGCATAAGTGTTCTTTTCTCTTAAAGCTTTTATAAGAGTTTCCTCTTCATCACGCTCAGAGGTGGCCATTTGTATAGCATACTTTGCCACTTCTACGCTCTTTAAATTCTTCATTTTATCCTCCTAAGACTATTTCTTTCTACCATACAGAAATCTGTATACATCAAAATTCACCTTTACTTTTTTGACATATTTGTCTGTCTCAGCAAAAGGTATATAACTCAAAGTTTTGCCATCACTAGAATATCTATTGTCCTTAAGCCACTTTTGGACATTTCCTCTCCCTGCATTATATGCCGCAAGAACTAAGTCCATATCTCCATTAAATTCTTTATTTAAATCATCTAAATACCAACATCCCATAGCTATGTTCACTTCTGGCTCGTGGAGCATAGAAACATCATAACCTTCTATACCCATTTGATTTGCTACATCATAGGCTGTTTCCTCTGTAAGCTGCATAAGTCCCTTAGCATTTTTATGTGATCTGGCATCAGAGTTGAATCCGCTTTCTGCTTTAATTACGGATGCTACAAAATAAGGACTTATATCATACTTCTTTGACTCTTCCATAATGATATCCTTATACTTAAAAGGATATAAGTATGTTATGCATACTTTTGCTAGTATTATAATAATTAAAAATGAAACTAGTGGTATTATTATTCTTTTTATAAGTTTCATATCTTACCTCTATTAAACTTATTATTGTTTAAAGTCCTCTTATAAACTGAACTATCTCTTCTACCTGTTCATCTGTATTTTCAAAACTTCCACCATTATCTATGATGAAATTCACAAAATTCTTCTTTTCATCAAGAGACATCTGTGCATTTATTCTATTCAAAACTTCATCTTTATTTAGGCTGTCTCTCTCCATAACTCTAAAAATTTGAACATCAGATTTTGCATAAACAAGTATGTTAAAATCCATCTCGCTATGAAGATTATTTTCGATTAAGGTTGGGGCATCAAGTATTATAGCCTTCTCCCCCTTTTTCTCATAGAAATCAAATGCTTCTTCTATATCTCTTTTTATATAGGGTATTATTATATTTTCATAAGCAATTCTCTCATTAGGGAATTTGAAAATATAGTTTCCAAATTCCCTTCTTTTTAGTTCCCCATTTTCATCAAAAAATCCATCATTAAAGGTATTCTTAATATCCTGTAAAATTTCAGGGTACTTTTTTAAAACCTCTCTTGAAATTATATCTGCATCTATAATAGGAATCCCGTAGTTTTTAAAAAGCTTAGATACAGTGCTTTTGCCAGTACCTATTCCTCCAGTTAATCCTATCTTAAACATCTTAAAACTCATCTCCTACTTTGCTTCGTACCAGTTATCACCTATACTTACGCTTACCTCTAAAGGTACTGCTAATTTCATAACATTTTCCATCTCATTTCTTACAAGCTCTTCAACTTCGTGGAGCTCATCCTTATATACGTTTAATATAAGTTCGTCATGAACTTGAAGTATTAATGTGCTCTTAAGGTTTCTATTTCGAAGTTCGTTATAAACTTTTACCATGGCAAGCTTTATTATGTCAGCAGCACTTCCTTGTATAGGGGTATTCATAGCTAATCTTTCACCTAAAGATTTCACTATCTTGTTTGAAGAATTAATCTCTGGGATATATCTTCTTCTATTTACCATAGTTTCAACATATCCACTTTCTTTTACTTGAGAGATTATATTCTCTATAAACTCCTTAACCTTTGGATATCTTTCAAAATAAGTATCTATATACTCTTTTGCTTCTTTTCTAGATATCTTTAAGTCTTTTGCAAGACTAAAATCACCTATACCATAGACTATTCCAAAGTTTACTGCCTTTGCTCTGCTTCTCATAAGAGAGGTTACCTCATCTATTGGAGTCTTGAACACTTCAGATGCAGTCTTTGTGTGTATATCGCTGTGGTTTATAAATGCATCTATTAAGTTTTCATCTCCTGCTATATGCGCTAGTACTCTAAGCTCTATCTGAGAGTAGTCTGCAGACAATATAACAGAATCTTCATTGTCAGGTATGAATACCTTTCTTATTTCCCTTCCCATCTCATACTTTATAGGTATGTTTTGAAGGTTAGGTTCTGTACTGGACAATCTTCCAGTAGTTGTTACGGTCTGGTTGAAAGATGAATGTATTTTTGAATCATCATCAATAACATTTTTTAGTCCTTCTATATAAGTTGAATATAGTTTTGCTAGCTGCCTATAAGATAAAATCTTTTCTATTATAGGATGTTTATCATAAAGGGCTTCTAAAACTTCTGCATTAGTGGAATATCCTGTCTTGGTTTTCTTTATTACAGGTAAATCAAGCTTTTCAAACAGTATCTTTCCAAGTTGTTTTGGAGAATTTATGTTGAATTTTTCCTCAGAAAGCTCATATATTTCAGATTCTAATCTTGAAAGCTCTCCATTAAACTTTATGCCTAAAGTTTCTAATATATCACCATTTACTTTAAATCCCAAGGTCTCCATGGATGATAATACTTTAGTAAGTGGAAGTTCTATATCATATAAAAGTTCTTCCATTTTGTAATCTTTTATCATAGAATCTAACTTTTCAGCCAATGGTTTTAAAAGCCACACTTCTTTTGCTGTAAGATTTAAACCTTCCCCAGTAAAATCCTTATGAAGGTATTCATTTGCTAAAGTTTTTATATCATACTCACTTTTAGCTGCATCTATAAGATAAGCCGAAAGCTTTATATCCTCAGACACTCCCTTTAGCTCTATGCCAAGCTTTTTCAGTGCAGTGTAAGCATTCTTTACATCAAAAGTTATCTTTTTTATACTTTCATCTTGAAGCAATTCTTTTAAGATGACAAATGCACCATCGTCTGTCCTAAGCTTTTCTACATCTACTATATAAACTTTGTCTAAAACCATAACATTTAAAGTGCTTAAGTATATAGTTGATTGTCTTGAAATATCATTTATAGTAAAGGTCATATATGCTTTTTTCTCTTCTTTGACCTTAGATACAAAGCTTTGAAGTTTAGCTAAGGAATCCACAATTTCAAAAGCTATCTCCTCTTCAGGTTCTTCATTTTCATCCTTAATTCTGTCTAAAAGTGTCTTAAACTGAAGGTCAAAGAACATATCACGTACACCATTTGCATCATAATCCTTCTTTGATTTTATCTCTTCTAAATCTATATCTATAGGTACTTCTGTAATTATTGTTGCAAGCTTTTTAGAAAACATAGCCTGCTCTCTATATTCAATAAGATTTTCTTTTACTTTTTTGCCTTTTATATCATCGATGTGGTTTAAAACCTCTTCGATGCTTCCATATTCTTGTATAAGTTTATAAGCAGTTTTCTCTCCAATTCCAGGTACTCCAGGAATATTGTCAGAGCTATCACCCATAAGTCCCTTTACATCTATAAACTGAGTAGGTGTAACTCCATAATCATCTATCATTCTTTGTTCATCATAAATTTCTTTTTCTGTAATTCCCTTTTTGGTTATGATGACCTTTATATTCTTAGATGCTAGCTGAAGTGCATCTCTATCTCCAGTAACTATGAATACTTCCATGCCTTCCTTTTCAGCAAACTTTGCTAAAGTTCCAATAAGATCATCAGCCTCAAAACCGTCTATTTCAAATATATTTATAGCAAGTTTAGTAAGAAGCTCCTTCATAACAGGGAACTGCTCTGCAAGCTCAGGTGGCATTTTCTTTCTGCCAGCCTTATACTCATCATATTCCTTATGTCTAAATGTAGGTGCTTTTCTATCAAAAGTAGCAACCACATAATCTGACTGTAATTCATCTTCTAATTTTAGAAGCATATTTGTAAAACCATAAATAGCATTAGTATGAAGTCCATCTTTGTTTGTCAAAGGTGGAAGGGCATAAAAAGCTCTATTCATCAAACTGTTGCTGTCTAGTATAAGTAATCTTTCCATATTAATCCTCCAAATTCAGAGTTTCACTTTATATTTTTCCCATATACATGAATATTATCCCATTAAAATATACTCAAGTCTAGTTCATCTGATAAATCAGTAAGGACTCTCATTCCTGCTATAGAATTTCCCTTTTCATCTAAGGAAGGTCCATAAACTCCTATTCCTATTCTTCTTGGAACAGCAGCCATAATTCCTCCCCCTACTCCTGACTTTGCAGGAATTCCAATATGTACAGCTACCTCTCCTGATTCATCATACATACCGCAAGTAACCATTATAGTCTTCACTATCCTGCTGACTTCTCTTGAAATTATTCTCTCACCACTCCAAGGAAGTATTCCATCATTGGCAAGCATAGCAGCTATCTTTGCAATATCAACGCAGGTTCCTTCCAAAGAACATTGCCTAAAGTAAAGGTCTAAAATTTCCTCTACATCTCCATCTAAGAGTCTATTGCTCTTCATAAAATAAGCTAAAGCTCTATTTCTATCTCCCGTTGCTTTCTCCGATAAATATACATCTTTATTATAATCTATATCAGGATTTCCTGTAACCTTTCTTGTAAATTCAAGTATCTTATCCATTCTATCTTCTACTGATTTGCCGGTTATAAGAGCTGTAGTAGCTATAGCTCCAGCATTTATCATGGGATTAAATGGTTTATCTGGTGTCTTAACCTCAAGAGAAACTATGCTGTTAAAAGAATCTCCTGTAGGCTCCATGCCAACTTTTGAAAACACATTTTTCTTTCCATTATCCAATATGGCTATTATAAGAGAAACCACTTTAGTTATACTTTGCAAAGTAAATTTCCTGTTGTAATCTCCAGCTGTATACTGCTTTCCATCAAGGCTTATTACACAAATCCCAAGATCCTTTGGATTTGCCTTTGATAATTCTGGTATATATGAAGCTACTTTTCCTTCATCTGTATATTTTAAATTGCTCTCTATGATACTTTCTAATAATTTTTCCATAGTAACACATCCATTTCATAGTAGTATAAGTATATCTTTACACATTATATTATATAGTTTTTTCTAGGTATAGCAATGATTAAATACAATATAAAAAGGCATTCAATAAAGAACGCCTTTTAATTAAAATTATAATAATTATTTTATTTTAAATATCCCTGTCTATAAAGAAGTTCTGCTGTAAGAAGCGCTCCACCTGCTGCCCCTCTTAAGATATTGTGAGAAAGACATACAAACTTATACTGGAATATATTATCTTCTCTTAACCTTCCAACAGAAACAGCCATTCCTTTTTCTAAATCTCTATCAACATTAGTTTGAGGTCTATTATCTTCCTCAAAGTAATGTATAAACTGCTTTGGTGCCATAGGAAGTTCAAGTTCTTGTGGAGCTCCTTTAAAGTTTCTCCATCTTTCCTTTATTTCTTCCATAGATGGCTTATTCCTAAAGCTTACACTCACTGTAGCTAGGTGCCCATTCGTCACTGGAACCCTTATACATTGAGCACTTATTTTTATATTTTCATTAAATTTTACTTTTCCGTCTTCCACTGTTCCCCATACCTTTAGAGGTTCAATTTCACTCTTTTCCTCTTCTCCACCGATGTAAGGAATCACATTATCCGTCATTTCAGGCCAGTCCTCTGGAAGTTTTCCTGCTCCTGATATAGCTTGATAAGTGCTTACAACAAGCTGCTGAGGTTCAAAATCCATAAGGGGAGTTATTGCTGGAACATAACTTTGAATCGAACAGTTAGGCTTTGCAACTATAAAACCTTTTTTAGTTCCAAGCCTCTTTCTTTGACTTTCAATAAGTTCTAAATGATTTGAATTGATCTCTGGTATTACAACAGGAACATCTTCTGTCATTCTATGAGCTGAATTATTAGAAACCACAGGAATTTCAGCCTTTGCATAAGCTTCTTCTATCTCTCTAATCTCTTCCTTTTTCATATTTACAGCACAAAATACAAAATCAACGTGCTTCTTAATTTCCTCTATGTTTTTTAGATCTTCCACTATAAATTTTTTAGCGTACTCTGGCACAGAAACATCCATTTTCCATCTTCCATCTATGGCTTTTTCATATACCATTCCCTTTGATCTTTCACTTGCTGCTAATAATGTTACTTCGAAATATGGATGATTCTCAAGTAATGTTACAAGCTTTTGACCCACAAATCCAGTAGCCCCCAAAATTCCAACTCTCAATTTCTTTTCCATACTATCCAACTCCTCCAATATATTTAACTCATATTATATACTCTATCTCTAGTGTCCTACAATACATCATTTCTATGTTTCTCATCTATTAACAATATTATATTAAAAATCTTTAGCAATAATTATTGTTATTAATGCTTATACTATTGTAAAAAGTGCTATAATATAAAAACGGAGGTGTGATATGAGCAAAGATTCCATAAAAAGAGGTTACCTTAATGATGATTTTAGAATTTTTCACTTAAAAGATAAGGTTGATATGAATATAGATTTTCACCACCATGACTTTAATAAAATAGTTGTTCTTTTAGGTGGAGAAGCCACCTACTATATAGAAGGTAAGTCCTATAATCTTAAGCCTTATGACATACTTTTAGTAGCCGCTCATGAAGTACATAAACCTTATGTAACTTCATCTACTGACTATGAAAGAGTGATCTTTTGGGTTAATTCTAACTTTCTAAAGTCAATAGATAATGAGCTCTTTTTACCATTTCATAGATGTGTCAATGAAGGACTTCACCTATTAAGGATGTCAGGCAAAAATTCTGATAGCTTAAAGAGATTTTTAGGTGAGATTATTCATGAATTCAAAAGTTCTGACTTTGGAAGCAATATATTCTGCACCTCACTACTTCTGCAATTTATGGTGATGATAAACCGTATGTATCGAAATGATGAGTTTTTAGAACCTTCCGAAGTAAGCTATGATAAATTCATATGGTCTGTCATACGATATATAAATGAAAATTTAAATACCGATCTGTCCATAGACACATTAGCCTCAAAGTTCTTTATAAGCAGATACCATCTAATGCATAAATTTAAAATAGAAACGGGCTACACTCTTCACAGCTACATCCTTGAAAAAAGATTATCGAAATCCAAGGACATGCTTCTTGAAGGAAAATCAATTCAAGAAATATGCACAGCTTTAAACTTCAATGACTATTCTAATTTTATGAGACAATTTAAAAAACGCTTTGGAAAGTCACCTGGTACTTATAAGAACCACCTTTTAAATTTTAGTTCCATGTCTGCTTCAACTTTTAAAGAATAATTTTCTAAAAAAATTATTGAAATCTTTTCTAGAATGTGTTATTATAATGAATGTAATCTTGCCGGAATGATGGAATTGGCAGACGTGCGGGACTCAAAATCCCGTGGTGGCAACACCGTGCGGGTTCGACCCCCGCTTCCGGCACCAGAATAAGACAAATAAGACTAAATCTTATTTGTCTTTTTTTATACCTAACTTTATTTTAGTAGTGATAAGTACTTTAATTAAATAGGAGGACAAGCTCTTTATGAATAAAAAAGAAACTCTATCAATAATTACTTTGGTATTAATAGGATGTAGTATTATGGCATTTATAGATGGTGTAATCTCTCCACCCTATTACGTCAAATCTTTAATTAAACTCCTTTTATTTCTTGTACTGCCCTTTGCTTATTGTATTTTAGATAAAAAGCTTTCCTTTAAATCACTTTTTTCTTTTAATAAAAAAGATTTTTTATTTTCTTTAGGCTTAGGAATGTCCGTATACATATTTATATTAGGCTCTTATTTTATACTCAGTCCTTACTTTGACCTTTCTAATGTCACATCCTCATTGCAAAATAATATAGGTGTGAACAAAGGCAATTTTGTATTTGTAGCTCTATACATATCCTTTATCAACTCACTACTTGAGGAATTTTTCTTTAGAGGTTTCGCATTTTTAGGTCTAAAAAAAGTCTCCACCAAAAGATTTGCATACATATTCAGCTCTAGTGCTTTTGCATTATACCATGTTGCATTTATGATAGATTGGTTTACCCCTCTTCTATTTGTACTAATGGTTGCTGGACTTTTTATTGCTGGTATGTTATTTAATTGGCTTAATGATAAAAACGGAAACATCTACACCTCTTGGCTAGTCCACATGTGTGCTAACTTTTCTATAAACACAATTGGATTTATACTATTTGGTATCCTTTTTTAAATGAAAAGTTATTTAAGTGAAGAGTTGTAGAGCTTTCTAATCCTTACGTACGTAGAAAATATAAAAAATGAGATCCATTGCTGTTCCATTTTAAACTAGCCGGATCTCATTTTTTATTGGATTAAAATTATATTTCTTCTATTCTGCAGCTATGCTCTTTCTCCTTGGAATTATAGGATATTGCCACTGCTAGAACCTTTCTATCTTTGTTCTCTTTTATGAACTTTTGAACATATTCTTTCTGTCTTATTTGCTTTATTGCTACTTCTGGAGATTCATCCTTTTTGAGTTCAACTATAAATGGAACATCATTTCTTCTTCTAGGATGAAATGTAAAATCAGCATATCCCTTGCCACTCTTTTCTTCACGTTCAACTCTATAAATATCTCTTGCTGAAAGATATGCTAACGTTAAAACGCATGATAGGCTGTTTTCATCATTGTATTGAAGTATAGGGATTTCTGAATTATGAATATCGTGAAGTATCTCCTCTACTATCCTAGTATCCCTATTCACAGTTGCCTTCAGCATTGTTTTAGATTTTTCTATTATTTGTGACACATACCCAAAAGACTTATCCAAAAGAGCTTTTTCAAACTCTTTCATAAGTTCCATATTTGGTATTCTAAGATATCCATCATGATAAGATAAAAACCCTAGAACTATCATTGCTGAGTATATCTCCTCTTTAGTTCTCGGTTCTCCCTGTCCAGCTCTAAATTCCTCATCAATATAATAGTCAATTTCCTCACCAGAAACCATTTCTATAACATCATCCCTAATATCAAGGACATTATATTTCAAGTATTCAGTAACTTCATCCATAGCTCCAGTATTGGTCCAATAACTCTCACAAAAATCGTTTTGAAGTGCCTTAACTACAGATCGTGGATTGTAAATTTTAATACCTTTTGCTGTAATATATCCATTATACCATCTCTCAAGCTCAGCAAAATCCATAACTCCATTTTTTTTACATAACTCAGCTACTTCTTCTTGAGTAAATCCAAAATACTCACCAAATTTTCTATCCTTTAAAAATGTAAATTCATCAAACATATTAAGTGCACTACCGCTTGAATATTTCTTTATAGGAAGAACGCCTGTCATATATGCTAATGCTACATATGGTTGATCTTTTAAAATATTTCTTAAAAACTCAAGGAAGTCATTCTGGTTATCTTCAAATAGATTATTGCTAAATATATAATCCCACTCATCAAAAATAAAGATAAACTTATCGTTAGTTGCACTAAGCATAAATGCGGTATTATAATAATCATCTGGATTTATATGGGGATATAGCTCCTTTATATCTGTTTTTATGCTGTTTCGTATCATTTTTATATAATCTTCATAACTACTTCCCTCATCAGAAATAGCGTTAAAAGATATACTTATTACGTTATATTTATTAAGATGTTTTTCATATGAATCATCTTCACTTATTTTGAGACCATCAAAGATTTCATGAGAATTAAATGATTTAGAATAATAAGCTCCAAGCATATTGGCTATACTAGATTTTCCAAATCTTCTTGGCCTAGTTATACATACATATCCATCTGTGGTATTAATTCTTTTATTAATTTCAGCTATAATTCCTGATTTATCAACAAAATACTCTGTATTAAATAACTTCTTATAATTTTCCAAAGGCCTCATAGTATTCAGATAAACTGACACAAAATCACCCCGATCCTTCTAATGATAGTATTTATTCTTTCTTGCCACTAATATCGTCTCTACAATTTAAATTATTGCCTTATTTGTACTACTATTATAACATGAGTATTAACTCCTTTGCATACCCTTGTTCTTTTTATCATTCCTATATTAACTTTTTTATACCTTTCAAATTGTTTCAAAAACAGATTACCTTATGATGCTGTGTTTTGCTTGATTCTTCTTTTACCTTGTCCTTCTATAATTTCAAATAAACATTGAAATGTGTTATTACTTTGACTCGCTTTATAAAGATTTGTCTTATTGAGTTTACTTTTTATTCTTTTTAATTTCAAATCACTTTTATTTAATTTTGATTTATATAATAAATGAGTAATTATAACTCCTAAAACACTAATTACTATCGTAGCCCATAAAGGTATTCTTTCAATAATAACATTCATTCCTTTCGCTGTGCTCAAGGCACAAAATTTTATGAAAGTATTCAACTTATCTCACCTGAATAATAATAACCTTCTCACCGTTCATCAATAAAAAACATCTCTTAGCATTTAAAATTACAAATAAAATTCAGCAACATAATAAAAGGCTTCTTCAACAGATTTTTATTTTCCGTAGAAGAAGCCCCAACTTTTGACTTTATATAATTATTTTTCCGAAACATTTTTGAAGTGCTAGATTCATCTTATCTTCATTTATTGTTTCTTCTAAAAAGTAGGTGAGACAAAAAATCACAAACCACATGATATATTACCTTTAGCTTCAAATTTGCAAAAGCCTCCATACTTTTCACATACATCTCTCATGGAGCTTATGCCTATCCAAACTTCATTATTCCTCTTTTTCATTTACAACTATTTTAGACTGCATATCTTTAAAATCATATGCTATACATTGGCATATAAAAATCATAGCAAAACTTGTAAAAAGCCTACTAAGTATTTGATCCCAAGTTTGAAGCCATATGTAATTTATAGACATTAAAAAATTTGAACAAAACATAAACATAGGAACAACCCACATGCTTTTCCAGCACTCTCCATTTCTGCATTCTATAAAGGGCTTTACAGTTACATCTATAAGCTTTCTTAAAATCCCATATGTTACTATAAATATTACAAAGAATAGTTAATTACTAAATACATGACTCCACCCATGATAAAGTAAAATTTATAGAATAATACATCAAGTCCAAAGAGCATTTGCGCCACATAAAATAGTATCATATTAACAAAAGCATCCACCTCATAAGAGTCTGCTCCATGCTCAAGACTAGTCGTAGTAAAAATAATTTGGCTCTTTGAATTGGTCTCCCTTACTTTTCTGACCACATTAACTCCAGTTATACTTTCCATATAAATATCCAAAAACATTAAATCATAATTTTTAGAATCTGCCTTTTCTAAGAACTCTTCTCCACTACGGAATATATCCACTTCCATATTCATATCATTTTCAAAGAAATATTCTTTTAAGGCACAGGATAAATATTCACGATCCTCTTTTAAATCATCACATATAGCTATCCTCATCTTATCTCTCCCTTTAATACAACATAAGATTTAACTTTTATAAAGAGTAAACATCCCACATCCCAATATTTACAAATATAAATTCTAAATTTAATTATATTATGTAATATTTCGGAAATTGATTCAATGTTTTAACTCATCTTATTTCCTAGATATTACAATTTTCTTATTGTTAGCGTTAAATCCGATGTTTCACTATATTTTCTACAATTAACACTTGCCATTTATAATGTTAAAATATATTTTTGATATAAAATAAAGTCTGAATAACTTTTAAAAGTTATTCAGACTTCAGACTGCTGACAAAGTGTCAGCAGTCTTTAATTTTATACAAATATGTAATATAATTTAAGATATATTAATTTATTACATGGGGGTTTTGCCAATGATAAACGAAAGAAGAGAAGCACAAAATGAAATGGAAGTGGT
>JALEZF010000018.1 GCA_022773025.1 Clostridium sp.
TGTATTACCCATCATAGCAAACTGAACAAGGTAATTTGGCTTACAATCAGCATTTGCTCCACAGTCTATTATCATAAAATGACCATTCTTTCCTGGCATTATAGGGGCTAGAGCTGGTCTATCTATGCCTTTTATTCTTCCAACTATAAATGTAGCTCCTGCCATGAAAGCTCCAGTACTTCCAGCCGAAATCATAGCATCAGCTTTTTTTTCTTTTACAAGCTGAAGAGCAACAGCTAGACTAGAATCTTTTTTTCTTCTAATGGCCCTTACAGGCTCCTCATTGCAGTCTATAACTTCACTGCAGTCCACTATTTCAATTCTAGCTTTATCATATGTATGTTTTTTTAATTCCTCTTCTATGGCGTCTTTCTTACCTGTTATAATTATGTCTACATTTAATTCATTTAGAGCCTGTATGCATCCTTCCACAACTGCTGAAGGTGCAAAATCTCCACCCATACCATCTATTGCAATCCTCATAAATATCTCATCTCCTTATACACCACAAAATCATATATATAAAGAAAAGAAAGTCATAAGACTTTCTTTTTTTATTCTTCAGACGCAACTACTTCTTTACCCTTATATGAACCACAGAATTTACATACTCTATGAGCAAGTTTCATTTCGTGACATTGTGGACATTCAACCATTCCTGGCATGCTTAATTTGAAAGTTTGTGCTCTTCTTGAAGCTCTCTTTGCTTTAGAACCTTTTCTTGCTGGATTTCCCATTGTAACACCTCCTATTCAGTGAAAAACAAGTCTTTTAAATTTGAAAATCTTATATCTACATCGTCATTGTTGCAAGTACAAGATGTATCATTAAGATTTGCACCACACTGTTGACAAAGCCCCTTGCAATCCTCTTTGCAGAGTATCTTAGTAGGCAAAGCCATAATAATGCTGTTCTCCAATATTTCGGTAACATTAATATCGTCACCTTCAATTACACTTATTCCATCATCCTCAGTATCCACTGTTGAGATATTTTCATTCACCTCAAACTCTAGAGGATAATTGAAAAGTTCAAGACAACGTGAACAAGGAAGTATTAATTCAGTAGAAACTTTAAGCTTTACTTCAACCATATCATCCATTAAGCTTATAGTACCATTTGCATTAATAGGCTTTGAGAATTGAATCTTGTCGCCATCGAAATAAATGGGCTTTCTCTCATAACACATATGAACTTCTTTTTTGAAATTTTTGCATTTAGTTATTTCTGATAAATTTACAATCATATGCTCTCTAAGTTATAACTTAGAATTTTCACTCCCTTGTAGTTATTGTACTTATAAGTAACCACAATTTATTATATAAACTTGGAATTTAAAAGTCAAGTTTCTTTTATAAATTATTTAACAAGACTCATTGTATCTCTTGCTATCATAAGCTCTTCATTAGTTGGTATTACATATACCTTAACTCTTGAATCATCTGTGCTTATTTCTGCAACTTTTCCTCTTACATTGTTCTTTACTGGATCTATCTTAAATCCTAAGAAGTCTAGTCCCTTACAGATTTCTTCTCTAGTTTCCTTAGCATTTTCTCCAAGACCAGCTGTAAATACTACGCAGTCAACTCCACCCATAGCAGCAGCATATGCTCCTATAAATTCTCTTACTCTATGATGGAATACATCTAAAGCAAGCTGAGCTCTCTTATTTCCTTCTTCAGCAGCACCTTCTATATCTCTAAAGTCAGAAGAAACTCCTGAAATTCCATATACTCCTGATTGCTTATTCATAAGATTATTAACTTCTTTTGCGCTCATTCCTAAATCAGTTTCTAAATATGTTGCTATAGCAGGGTCTATGTCTCCACATCTTGTTCCCATAACTAATCCTGCAAGTGGAGTGAATCCCATTGATGTTTCTACTGATTTACCATTTTTAACAGCACATAAACTTGCTCCATTTCCTAAGTGACAAGTAACTATCTTTAAGTCTTCTATGTTCTTGCCCATAGTTTCTGCAGCCACTCTTGAAACATATTTATGAGATGTTCCGTGGAATCCATACTTTCTTATTGCATGTTTTTCATAAAGCTCATATGGTAACGCATATATGTATGCTTCCTCTGGCATTGTTTGGTGGAAAGCTGTATCAAATACTGCTACCATTGGAGTGTTTGGCATTAATCCTTGACAAGCCTCTATTCCTATTATGTTTGGAGGGTTGTGAAGTGGTGCAAGCTTAGCACACTCATCTAATTCTTTCATAACTTTTTCAGTTATAAGAACTGATTCAGCATATTTTTCTCCCCCATGAACTACTCTATGTCCAACTGCTGATATTTCGCTCATATCTTTTATTACGCCATTGTTCTCATCAACTAATGCACCTAAAACTAATTTTATAGCATCTTTATGATCCTTCATTGGAGTTTCTACTATATACTTATCTCTTCCTTCTACCTTTTGAGTAAGTATAGAACCCTCTATTCCTATTCTTTCTACTAAGCCCTGTGCTAAAGATTTTTCATTTGACATATCGATTAATTGATATTTTAATGAAGAACTTCCGCAATTAATTACTAAAACTTTCATCTAAAAAAATCCCCTTTCAAATTTAAACTAAATTATTATATATTATAAACTATTTTTATTATTTTTATTTTAAAGCTTGTGCTTGAACAGCAGTTATAGCTACAACTTTAACTATATCCTCTGAGCTACATCCTCTAGATAAATCGTTTATTGGCTTTGCGAAACCTTGACATATTGGTCCAATAGCTTCTGCTCTTGAGAATCTTTGCACTAGTTTATATCCTATATTTCCTGATTGTAAATCTGGGAATATTAAAACATTAGCTTTTCCCGCAACTTCTGATTCTGGAGCCTTTTGCTTAGCAACTTTTCCAACTATAGCAGCATCTAATTGAAGTTCACCGTCTATATCTAGATCTGGTCTTAATTCTTTAGCTATAGCAGTTGCCTTTCTTACTTTTTCAACTAATTCATGATCTGCACTTCCCATAGTAGAGAATGATAGCATTGCTACTTTTGGTTCAATTTTGCATAGATTTTTAGCTGTTTCAGCTGTAGATATAGCTATTGAAGCTAACTGTTCTGCTGTAGGGTTCGGATTAACCGCACAGTCTGAGAATAATAGCATTCCATTTTCACCATATTCACAGTTTGGTACAAGCATTATAAAAAAGCTTGATACTACAGAAGAGTTTTTAGCTGTCTTTACAATTTGAAGACCTGGTCTTAACAAATCTCCTGTTGTATGTACAGCACCAGATACCATACCCTCGGCATCCCCTATTTTCACCATCATAGTTCCATAGTAAAGTGGGTCTCTAACTATTTTAGCTGCTTTTTCCATAGTCATGCCCTTATTTTTTCTAAGTTCAAAGAACTCTTCAGTGTACTTATCTATATTAGCTGCTTTAGATGGGTCTATTATTTCTATACCATCTATATCTGCACCTAATGTAGCTGCCTTAGCCTTTATAACGTCCTCGTTTCCTACAAGAACAACTTCAGCTATATTTTCCTTTTTTATTTGGGCAGCTGCCACTAATGTTCTTTCCTCTTCACCTTCTGGAAGCACAATTCTTCTTTTATCTTTTTTTGCGGCTTCCATGATTTTTTCCATAAGTTCCATGTTCATTACTCCCTTCAATGACAATTAGGCTGTCTAATTATAATAATACTCCTTAATTAGTATACATTTCAATAAAAAATAACAAATTCCTTACACAATTAATATTTTCCCTCTTTTCTAATTTTACTAAATATTCTTATTATTACTCTTATATATTTTCATTATCCTGCAAAACCTTTATACTATATGATATATGTATAAAAAATAGGAGGCCATGATGAAAACTTGTGGAATAATATGCGAATATAACCCTTTTCATAAAGGACATGAATATCACGTTTTAAAAACTAAGGAGAACACAAATTGCGATGCAGTTATAGGCATTATGAGTGGTAATTTTGCACAAAGAGGCATTCCCACTATAATCGACAAGTGGCAGCGTACAAAAATGGCCTTGACTAGCGGTGTAGACCTTATAATAGAGCTTCCGTCAATATTTGCTATGTCATCAGCTGAAATCTTCTCTAAAGGCTCTATAGAGCTTTTAGATAGACTGAATGTTGTAGATTATGTTTCTTTTGGTTCTGAATGTGGGGATTTAAATATTCTCAATATGATTGCTAAAACTTTAGCCTCAGAACCTTCTGATTTTAAAATTTACTTAAAAGATTATTTAGATGAAGGTCTGCCTTTTCCAAGGGCTAGATCTTTAGCGCTATCTGATTATTTAAGAAAAAACGGCCTTTCTTATGATAATTTAGATGAGGTCTTAAATTCACCTAATAATCTTTTAGCCATAGAATACTGCAAAACACTAATAAAGATAAATTCTTCAATAGTCCCTTTTACACTTAAACGTGAGGGAAATGGCTACAATGACATCGAGCTTAAAAATGCCTTTGCCAGCGCCTCAGCCATTAGAGAACATTTAAAATCTTCAGCTTCAGATATAAATTTTTTAGAAACCTATATGACAGAAAAATCTATAGCTTTGATGAAGAACCTTATAGATATGGACTATAAGTTTGTTTTTCCTGAAGATATTTTTCCATTCTTAAAATATAAGATTTTAACATCAGGAAATGACCTTTATAAGATTCCAGAAGCCTCAGAAGGACTTGATAGAAAAATTTTAAAGGAACTTTCTAGTTCTAACACTCTAGGTGAACTTATTGAAAAAGTAAAAAGCAAGCGTTATACCTATACAAGAATAAGCAGAATACTATGCCAGTATTTTGTTGGTTTCGAGGAGTATGATATAAAATCCTTAAGAACTTCTCCTCCCCAATACGCTAGGATTTTGGGCTTTAACTCTAAAGGGGCTGCTATATTAAAAGAAATAAAAAAAAGTAGTTCAATAAATTTAATAACTAAACTTCCAAAGGAGTATGACACAATGCTTTCATTGGATTTGAAGGCTACAAAGGCTTATAGCATACTTAATCCATCTATAGAGCCTTATGCGGACTTCAAAACATCTCCAGTAATTATAAAATAATATAGATCACCATAATTTCTCTGCATATTATAAAAATTTTCAAATATAATTTTTATATAATACTATGTGGAGGTTTATGGTGATTTATTTATTATATTTATCATTATTAGGAATAGCTGTGTTAGTTTTTATCCTTGGCAGAGAAAAAAAATTCAATATTATTTCAACAATTTTTCTTACTCTTATAATAATCTTTTTTATATTTAATCCCAAAGGAATAATGTCCTCAGCAGTAAATGGAGCCATATTATTTTTCAATTCCGTATTCCCTACTTTATTTCCCTTCTTAGTGGTTACCGGAATACTTATTCAATGTGGAGGTGTACATATATATTCTAAGATATTAGGTCCATTCATATGCAAACCTCTTAGGCTTCCAAAGGAAAGCAGCTTAACTTTAGTTGTGAGTATACTTTGCGGATATCCTCTAGGAGCAAAATACTCCTGTGATTTGTATACCGAAAATCACATTTCTTTAAGTCAGCTTCAAAGACTTTTAAACATAGCTTCAAATGTAGGACCTTTATTTATACTAGGAACTATATGTACAGCTATGCTAAAAATTCAAGGCATAGCGCCATATATTTTGCTTATATCTAATTATGCTTCATGCTTAATAATGTCTTTTTTAATACCAAAAACATCAACCATAGGCATTGATGTTCCTTCTTTTAAAAATGACAAAAAAAATATAGGTGCTATCCTTAAAGAATCCTTAGATCAAGCCCTTGCCACCTCTCTATCTGTAGGAAGCTTTATTGTGATATTTTCAGTATTCAATTTTTTAATAGGAGACCTTGAGATATTTAATTTGTTTTTTTACAAGGTAAGTAATCTTCTTAATATGCCTTTAGATGCCATACGAGGAGTGTTCTTTGGGCTTATAGAAATAACTAACGGCTGCAACATTTTGTCTACCTCTAGCATAAGTCTTCCATTAAAATTATCTCTTGTAAGCTTTCTTTGTAGCTTTAGTGGACTTTGTATAATCTTTCAAGTATATTCTTTCACATACAAAATAAAAGATATATCTATGAAAAGATATATCTCTAGAAAATTCCTTCAAGGAATCGTGAGTTTCATATTAACTTATGTACTATCCTCAATAATAACATTAGATGTTTCAACTATTGCTACATCAAAAATCTACAATTTTGCATTTACGATTCCACTTATAGTCTTAGTGATTTTGACATTTTTAGCTTATAAAATCAAAAATCTACTTCATGTCTCTTAATTCTTTAATGTTGTTTCTTATATCATTAGTTGAATCTATCATTTTGTCAGATATGGATGACAAGTATTCATCCATGTCTTTTTTCATGGATAAAATAAGTTCTTTTCCTTTTGCTTCTAGTTCACTATCCAGTTGACATAGCATCTCATCTGCGTAATCCCTAGAGCCAAGCCTTATTATCTTTGCCTCTCTTTGAGCTAAAGCTATTATCTCCTGACTCTTCATTTTAGCCTCTTTTACTATGTCGTGATTATCTATCTGCTTTCTTATAAGTTCCTCTGTTTCTTTTTTTGTAGTCTCATATCTAATATTAGCTTCATCTAATATTCTGTCCTTTTCATTTAGGACCCATTGAGCTTTTTTTAATGCATCTGGCAGATATGATACTAAATCTTCTAAAATCTCATTTATTTCTTTCTTATCCAGCATTACTTTACCAGAAATGGGTACCTTGGGTGCTGTATCTACAAGCTCTTGTAAATACTCTATTAACTCCATAACCTCCATAATATCCCCCCTTGACTAATTAAGCTTTTCCAATACCAAAGGTATAATGCTATCTGGAACCAGTTCCTTTATACATCCTCCAAATTTAGCCACCTGCTTTATAGCAGAAGAACTTAAATATGAATATTTAGCATTAGTCATCATAAATAAAGTTTCTATATCCGGGTCAAGCTTATTGTTCATTAAAGCCATTTGAAATTCATATTCAAAATCTGAAACGGCTCTAAGTCCCTTTATTATAACTTTTGCACCTTCCTGCTTCATTAAATCTATAAGCAAGCCATCAAAACTTTTGACTTTTACATTCTTATAAGGTTTAACTACACTTTCTATCATCTTAACTCTTTCATCTATTGTAAACAAACCCTTTTTGTCCACGTTAACTAAAACCCCAACTATTACCTCATCAAATACTTTAGATGATCTTTCAATAACATCTAAGTGTCCGTTAGTAATAGGATCAAAGCTACCTGGATATATAGCTTTTTTCATCTTAATCCTCCTTGTACTTGTAAAGACAAACAGTAGTATTTCCATACTTTCTGTGATCATATAACTTTATCTTAGAAGAACCTTCATAGATTTCTTCAATAGTATCTATCTTTGTCATTATAATTCCATCCTTCTTCAGAAGTTCATCTTCTTCTATCTTCTCCATAGCTTCTGGAATCATTTCTTTTCTATAAGGCGGATCTATAAAAATAACATCAAATATTATTCCTTTTCTTTTGAAATCCTTTAATGCAGCATAGGCATCCATATTTAAGCATATACATTCTTCTTGAAACTTAAGATTTTCAATATTTTGCTTTAGCATAGGAAAAGTCGTAGGGCTTTTGTCTATTAAATAACAAGTTTTTGCACCTCTGCTTACTGATTCTAATCCTAAGCTACCGCTACCAGCGAACATGTCTAATACAATAGCATCCCTAACTTTGAATTGCAATATATTAAACATAGCTTCCTTTACTCTGTCTAGTGTTGGGCGCGTTTCATAGGTTGGTGGCGATAAAAGCTTTCTTCCCCTAGCGCGTCCTGAGATAATTCTCATTATGTCTCCTCCTTTTTCGCTTTACTTCACTTTATATAACATATTACCATATTAATTTTAAATATAAAAGATTCTTGTTAATTAAAACATATATATTTAGTAGATTTTTCTAAAGAATTTATTATTTTTTTACAAAAATCGTGGTAATTTTGATCATTTAAAATATTTTGTGCTTCCATATTCGCTACTTTTAATATAGGTGCATCCTCAATAATGCTACTTAGTACAAGTCCATCCTCTCCATGTTGATTTACTCCAAATAAATCTCCACTGCCTCTTATCTTTAGATCCTCTTCAGCAATAAAGAATCCATCATTGCTCATGGTCATAATTTCCATTCTCTTTTTGGTCACATTATTATTTGCTTTAGCTACAAGTATACAGTAGGATTTATACTTTCCTCTTCCAACCCTTCCTCTAAGCTGATGAAGCTGCGACAATCCAAATCTCTCAGCATTTTCTATAATCATAACGCTGGCATTAGGCACATTTACTCCAACTTCAATTACAGTAGTTGATATAAGCACTCTTATTTCTCCTGATTTGAACCTTGTCATTATGTCTTCTTTTTCTTTGCCCTTCATCTTGCCATGAAGGATTCCCACCTCTACATTTTTGAAGTACTTAGTTTTAACCTCTTCATATAAAGTCATCACATCTTTTAGCTTTAGCTCTTCATTTTCTTCTATGAGAGGGGACACTACGTATACCTGTCTTCCTTTATTCACTTCATCTATAGCTAATTCATAAGCCATCTTTCTATTATTGTCATTGTAATATAAAGTATCTATTTTCTGTCTTCCTGGCGGAAGCTCATCTATTATAGAAATGTCTAAATCACTATAGACATAAAGGCTCAAAGTTCTAGGAATAGGCGTTGCAGTCATTACAAGTACATGGGCCGCTTCACTTTTGTTTACTAATTTGCTCCTTTGGTGAACCCCAAATCTATGCTGCTCATCAGTTATTATCATACCCAATCTTTGAAATTCCACATCGTCTTCTAAAAGAGCATGGGTTCCAACAACAATCATAGGCTCACCGCTTTTTATTCTCTCCTTAATCCTAAGCTTTTCTTTTTTAGAAGTACTTCCAACCAAAAGCTCTATAGGAATATCAAAATCCTTAAGAACTGCACCAAATTCCTTATAGTGCTGAGTGGCCAAAATCTCTGTAGGCGCCATCATAACACCCTGATATCCATTTTTCACAACATTAAATATAGCAATAATAGCTACAATAGTCTTTCCACTTCCCACATCCCCTTGTACAAGTCTATTCATAGGTACAGGTTTCTTCTCATCTATAAGTATCTCTCGTACAACTCTTGTCTGTGCATTTGTAAGACTAAATGGCAGAGATTTTTTAAGGACAGCTAGATCTTCATCCATCCTTAATGGTATTCCACATCTATTGCCTTTTATATGTTTCTTTAAAAGAAGAATCTTCATGGAGTATGTTAAAAGCTCTTGAAATTTCAATCTTCTTTTTGCCTCTTTTAAACCTTCTGGAGTTTTAGGAAAATGTATATTTTTTATAGCATCATTTAAACTTATAAATTTATATTTGTCAACTATGTATAAAGGTAGGGTTTCAACTATGTCAACTTTGTCAATTAAACTATGAATTAATTTTGATATTAATTTGTTGTTAACTGCACTATTCAAACTGTATTTAGGACATATAGTGGTTTCCTTTATATCTTTTGAAGCCATAATTGGATTTATCATCTCTAAATGATTTCCCACATGCTTAACCTTCCCTATGAGCCTATAATCTTCACCTATAAGAAATGCATTCTTTATATAAGGTTGATTAAAATATTTTACTTGAAGTGCCCTATCTTTGTATTCAAAAACCAATGTGGTGAGATTTTTACCGTTTCTAGTTCTTACAGTTCCATTAAAGCTTTTGTATTTGCACTCTAAAATAACTTTCTCATCCCTTGCTTCATTTACATCCACATTAGAATTTAAATTTTCATAATCTCTAGGAAAATATAAAAGCAGATCAAGCAAAGTATATATGCCTAATTTATTTAAAGCTTCACAGGTTTTATCTCCTACCCCTTTGAGTTCTTTAACAGATGCATATATGTTCAAAACCCTTCTGCCTCCTTTAACATTAAATTTAAAAACCACTAATATCAATGATATTAGTGGCAATAATTCTTATTCAACTGATAATATAAAATAATAAAGAGGTTGTTTTCCTGAGTAACATTGAATATCTAAGTCTTCATACTTTTCTTCAAGGCTCTCTGCAAAAGCCTCAGCTTTTTCCTTTTCAACATCACTGCCATAGAATATAGTTATAAGCTCACTATCTTCATCTATCATTGCCTCTAGTACTTTTTCAGTAGTTGAGTAAACTTCCTCTCCTACTTCTTTTATTTTACCTTCTACAAGGCCTAAAATATTTCCCTCTTTAATCTTTAACCCATCCATTTCAGTATCTCTTACTGCATAAGTTATGCTTCCTGTCTTTACAGTATCTATACATTCCTTCATAACTTCTTCGTTTTCTTCTACATCAGCATCTGGGTTAAACATTGTAACACAAGTTATTCCTTGAGGAATGCTTGTTGTTGGTATAACTACTACATTCTTATCTTCTACTAAATCAACTACTTGATTTGCTGCCATTATTATATTTTTGTTGTTTGGAAGAACAAAAATATTTTCAGCATTTATAAGTTCAATTGCTTTTATTATATCTTCAGTACTTGGATTCATTGTCTGTCCGCCTTCAATTATGTGGTCCACACCTAAATCCTTAAATATATTTTCTATTCCTTCTCCCATAGCTACAGAAACAAAAGCATATTTCTTTGTCTCTTCATGTTCTAGAGAAGTAGCCTCTTCAACATATTCATTGTCTTTGTTTTCTACTAAAAGGCTTCTATGTTCTTCTCTCATATTATCAATTTTAATCTTTGATAATTCACCATACTTTAAGGCATGAGATAAAACTTCACCTGGATCATCTGTGTGGATGTGAACTTTTATAACATCTTCATATCCAACTACAATCATAGAATCTCCAAGATTCTCTATATCTTTTCTAAGGGATTCGCTGCCACTTACATCTCCTAATACTATAAACTCTGTACAGTATCCAAAGGTTATTTCATGCTCTTCTAGATTGTTTGCAGCTGAAACACCTTCTTTAGGTGCCGCATACTCTATGATGCTAGCCTCAACATTGTCTCTTAAAGCTTCATGTAGTCCCTTTAAGATTATAAGAAGGCCCATTCCACCAGAGTCAACAACTTTTGCACTCTTTAAAACAGGAAGCATCTCTGGAGTCTTATTAAGCATCTCTTGACTCTTAATACAAACCTCATCTAAAAGCTCAACGATATTCTTCTTATCGCAGGCTACTGCTGCTTCTGCTGCACTTCTTATTATTGTTAAAATAGTTCCTTCTGTAGGTCTCATTACAGCCTTATAGGCAGCTTTGCTTCCTTCCATTAATGCTTCTGAAAACTCTACAGCATCAACCTCTGATTTGTCAGCTAGACCTTTTGAAAGTCCTCTTAATATCTGTGATAGTATAACACCAGAGTTTCCTCTAGCACCCATCAAAGCACCTTTAGCTAACTTTTTAGAAATCTCTCCTATAGTTCCTGAACTCATATTTTCGATTTCTTTTGCTGCTGATTTGAATGTCATAGACATATTAGTTCCTGTATCTCCATCTGGAACAGGAAATACATTTAAAGAATTAACAAAATCCTTTTGTTCGTCTAATTTATTGGAGGCATTAACTATCATGTTGTAAAACTGCCTGCCATTAATTTTTGTATATTCCATTTATACGTAACCTCCTAGACTCTTACACCTTGCACATTAACTGTTACTGAATTAACTTTTATGCCAGTATAATTTTCTACATTGTATCTTACCTTTTGAATTATATTGTTAGCAATTACGGAAATTTTTGTTCCATACTCTACAATAACATATAAATCTATAGTTAATTCATCATTCTTATGACTTATCTTAACACCTTTGCTTAAGTTCTCAGCTTTTATTAGCTCCCAAAATCCATCACTTGCATTTTTAGAAGCCATTCCAACTACACCATAACATTCCATTGTAGATAGTCCAACTATATTTGCAATAACATCCTCTGCATAGCCTACAAAACCTTTTTCATTGGAAAAACCTATCATATTAACGCCTCCTTGAAAAATTCCATATAGTATATTCTATATTAATTATATGATTTATTCAAGGAATTTAATTAATAATTACTTAAATTTAGTATTAATATTATATTTTACTTGCTACTATTAAGGTTGTATGATAAAATAATATTTGTTCAAATTTGCGGCAAGTTGTTGCATGGTTAGAGGAGGTGTTTTTAGTATGTCAAGAAAGTGCGAATACTGTGATAAGGGTGTAATCTCAGGAGTACAATACAGTCACTCACATCGTCAATCAAGGAGAAAATGGGCTCCAAACATAAAAAGGGTTAAAGCAATCGTTAATGGAACACCTAAAACTGTTCATGTATGTACAAGATGCTTACGTTCAGGTAAGGTTCAACGTGCGATATAAAAAATAAAAAAATGCAGTTGTTTATACAATTGCATTTTTTTATTTTATAATTTATTTTTTTATAATTCATTTTACTTTTTCCGTTTAAAAATTTTAACAATCCTAGATAGACATTTCGGAAGCTTAAAAGCTACAATTCTCATTTTCATTTCCCCCTTCATTTTATCTCCTACCTACGCCATTTTTCTGCTAAACACCATCCAACGTAGACTAAGGCACCTCCACCTAGTAGTAACCATCCCCAAATGGGCATTAAGACGGCTATGAGCATGCCTACACCTATGGACATTATAGTAATGCCAATTATGTTTTTACCGCAACATTTTCTAGACAAAAAAATCACCAAACCTTTGTGCTTTAATACTATTATATGCACTTTCCAAGATTTGGTGACTATTTTTTAAAATTAATCTTTTGAATATATGACCATCACTTTTCCCTTTGAAAAACTAACATTTATATATTCGTCTAAAAATTCATTAGATACAGTAAGAGGATCTCCAAATAAAAGACTATGAGAATCAAGGTCATATTTTGCTCCCTCTATTTTGAAATCCAGTACAGCTTCTCTGAATCCTTGAAAAGAAATATACTTTCCAAAAACATTCTTAAGCTTTGTACTTTTATCAATTAAAAACATATAGTTGTTTTCATCCCTTATATATGCCTTTATCCCTTTATTAAGAGCTCTATCTAAAAGACCTATATTTCCTATGACATGGTCTATTCTAGTTCCAGTACAGCCTAATAAGCATATAACGTCTATCCTTGGATCTTCAATTGCCTTTTCAAATGCAATTTCACTATCTGTGTAATTTTTTTCTGGAGGATATATTTTGATATCCGAGCCCTTTTCTTTGTAATACTCTAAAACCTTAGGATTTATAGAGTCAAAATCTCCTACAAGCTTATTTGGTGTTAATCCATTTTTGTAAAGGACCTCCATACCTCTATCAGCACATATTACAAAATCAGCTTCTTTAAGCTCTTCCATCAAAATTTCTCTAGTTGGTTCAGTTCCTCCAGCTATCATTACAGCTTTCACTTATTTTAAAGCCTCTCTTAGCTTTTGCACGTTTTCTTCTATGGCATCATTTCTAAATGCTGCTGAACCAGCTACTATTACATTGGCTCCACATTCTACAACATATTTGATATTTGAAGCATCTACTCCTCCGTCAACCTGTATCATCAATTCTTTATTCTCACTTAAAGCTTTAACTTCCTTTACTTTTTCCGAACAATAATCTATGTATTTTTGTCCTCCAAAGCCAGGGTTAACAGTCATTATAAGTACCATATCAACAGAATTGATTATGTTTTTTAAAACACTTACTGGTGTTCCTGGGTTTAATGCTACCCCTGCTTTTACTCCAAAACTCTTTATATAATTTATTGTCCTATCTATATGTCTATCTGCTTCATAGTGGACAGTTATAATATCTGCTCCCGCTTTAACGAAATCTTCTACATATCTAGATGGTTCTTCTATCATTAAATGAACATCAAAAACCTTCTCTGTATACTTTCTTATGGATTTTATTACAGGCGCTCCAAAAGTAATATTAGGAACAAAATGTCCATCCATAACGTCTATATGTACCATTTCTACATCACTTGCATTTAATCTTTCTATTTGTTCTCCTAGCTTTGCAAAATCAGCTGATAATATTGATGGTGATATTTTAATCATCTTCTTTTTCTTCCCCCTCTTATTTCTTCTAAAGTTCGTATATAAAAATTATATCTTACTGAGTTTATTTTTCCTGCCTGAACGGCATCTTTTACAGCACATTTAGGCTCCTTATTGTGACTACAAGTTGAAAACTTGCATCTACCTTCATATTCATGAAATTCCGGAAAACAATTCTTTAGCTCATCTTCCTCTATAAAAGATATATCTATATTAGAAAAACCCGGAGTATCCACTAAGAATCCTTCTTCCATATCTATAAGTTCACTATGCCTTGTAGTGTGCTTTCCTCTTTTTAGCTTTTCACTTATCTCTCCAGTTTCCATTAAGGTTCTTCCACTTAATGAATTCATCAAAGTTGATTTACCAGCTCCAGAAGGCCCACATAAAACTGTTACATTATCCTTTAACTTATTTTTAAGAAGGTCAACGTTATATCCTTCCTTAGCTTTTATATCTATAACTTCATATCCTATATTTTCAAAGGTATTTTTTATATCTCTAAATTCTTCTTTGCTACATAAATCTATCTTGTTTATACATATCACTGCTTTTACATGATTGTATTCACATAAAGCTAAAAAGTTATTTAACAAATCAAAATTTATGTCTGGTGATTTAGCTGCAAATACTACGAAAGCTTGAGTCACATTAGCTACAGTTGGCCTTATGAGATAAGATTTTCTCTCATGAATTTTTTCTATGACACCTTTGCCATTATTCACTTCAATATCAACCTTATCTCCGACCACAGGGGCAAGTTCTTTGTATCTAAACTTGCCCCTTGCCTTACATTCTATAACTTTGTCATCAACCTTCACATAGTAGAAACCGCCTATTCCCTTAATAATAGTTCCTGTCATAGTTCCTCCTATGAAACTTTTTGATTTTTTACTTTATTGCCTCTTCCCATCTTCTGGAGGCGTCACCGGATTTTTCTTTTCCACTTCAGTAATGGTTATTGTAGTTCCAGGTGCCACCCATCCATTTTTGTCATATGATTTTATTATATCATCATCTTTAAAATTACCCGGATTTAAACTTAATCCTTTTGAGTCTAAAAGCTCTTTAGCTCCACTAATAGTCATTCCTTTTAATTTTGGCACTTCAATCTTTTCAGGCTCCTTTTCTTTATAATTATATAATACTACGGAAACCACACTTCCTTCTTTAACTTCTATATTGGCTCCTGGATTTTGATATTTAATTCTACCTTTTAAACTTTCATCATGAGTTATTTCTGTATCAGTAGTAACCTTCCCAAGTATAAGTTTATTTGCCCTTAATAATGTTTCAGCTTCACTTTCTGTTTTTCCAGATAAATCCGGAACTTTAGATAAAGAAATCTTAGGTCCATTGCTTAGTACTATATCCACTTTGTCACCTTTTTTAACTTCAGTATCAGCTGCTGGGTTTTGTCTTATAACATTTCCTTTAGTAACATCATCACTATAATCATAAGTAACATCTCCAAGAACTAATCCTGCATTCTTTAAGAAGTCTTCAGCTTTACTCTTATCCAAATCCTTCAAATCAGGTACTGTGAGCTTATTTGCTCCTCCACTTATAGTTACTCTGACTTTTTCTTTAGCCTTTTCTCCCTCTCCTGGATATACCTTTATAACAGTGCCTTCTGGTTCATCGCTTGGCTCACTGCCGGCTATAACCATTTTAAGGCCTTTTGCTTCTAAAGTTTTTTGTGCTTCTTCCTGAGACATTCCTATTATTTTTGGAACCACTACTTCATCACTGGTACTGCTACTCTCACTTGGCTTAAATACTAGTGCCGCTATAATTACACCTAATGCAATAACTAGCACTCCCACAAGAGAAAAGATCAGATATTTTTTCTTTCTACTCTTTCTATCTTCATCGTCTTCTTCATAATCCTCATCGTCATCATCATCATCTTCTTCATCTTTTTTTGATAAGAATTTCTTTTTGTTTTCTTCTTTCTTTAAATCCTTTTCTGTTATAGGCTTCATTACTCTTGTAAAGTCTTCATCGATATCATTTGATACTATATTAACTTCTGCATTTTTTTGAATCTTTAAAAGGTCATTTAAAATTTCCTTTACACTTTGATATCTCTTTATAGGTTCTTTTTCCATAGCCTTTAATATGAGTTTATTTAAGCTCTCTGGAATCTTCTCATCAATTATTATAGGAGGCACTACAGGTTCTTGTATATGCTTTAAAGCTACTGATACAGGGCTTTCTGCATCAAATGGAAGCCTTCCTGTAATCATCTCATAAAGAACTACTCCAAAAGAGTATATATCACTTCTATAATCTACATAATTCCCCTTAGCTTGTTCTGGTGAAAAGTAATGAGCTGACCCCATAATTCTGCTTGTATTAGTTATAGTTTCAGAATTAGGAGATTTAGCTATCCCAAAGTCAGTTACCTTCACCACTCCATCATTAGTAACCAATATATTCTGAGGCTTTACATCTCTATGTATTATATTATTGCGATGCGCACAATCTAAAGCCTTAGCTATTTGAATACCATAATCAAGGACTTTTTCGTAGGATAATTTACCTTCTTCTCTTATAATTTGTTTCAAAGTTTTTCCATTTACATATTCCATAACAATATAATGTATATCATCTTGCATCCCTACATCTAAAACGTTGACTATATTGTTATCAGAAAGATTTGCAATGGCAGTTGCTTCTTTTGTGAATTTTTCCACCAAATTTTTGTCATTAATATATTCTTTTTTTAGTATCTTTACAGCATCATATCTGTTTAATTTTTGGCACTTAGCCTTATAAACATCAGCCATGCCACCTTCACCGATTTTTTCAATTATCTCATATCTATTACCTAGAATAGTTCCAATCATAATAATCTCCTCCAAATATCATAAAAGATATATTATCCCTAGCACTTCTTTGCTTTGCTAAATCAATTAATTTCTCACATATAACCATATAATCTTTGTGATCTTTTACAGCATTATAAATCTCTTCTTTTGATACCTCATTTGTGAGGCCATCTGTGCAAAGGATTATGTGTTCTATTCCTTCTGTCAAATCTAATTCATAAATGTCTGCCGTGACTTCACTATAGGTTCCAACTGCCCTTGTTATTATATTTTTGTTAGGATGAGCAAGAGCTTCTTTTTCTGTTATAGACCCATCATCTACAAGTTCCTGAACCAACGAGTGGTCTTTGGTAATCTTATATATGTTGTCTTTTTTTATGATGTAGCAACTGCTATCTCCAACATTGGCTACCCATGCCTTATTATGGTCTATAAGACATGCTGTAACAGTTGTACCCATACCCCTTAAATTGCTCGATGATAAACTATACTGGTAAACTCTTTCATTAGCTTTTTTTATAGCATTTATTAAGTCTTCCTTTGTAGCTTTAGCATCTTTATTTTTTATTGATTCTATTATGGTTTCAACCGTCATTTTACTAGCAACTTCACCTGCATTATGGCCACCCATTCCATCTGCTACCACATATATGGCATTATTACCTTCCAGGCTATAAGAAAGGTAATCTTCATTTATCTTTCTCACGTTGCCAACATCTGTAATCATCCCCACCATAAAAACACCCCTTCTCAATTTTTTTGGGTACTTAAATAGCTTCTCCTTAGCTGTCCACAAGCGGCATTTATATCCGCTCCCATTTCCCTTCTAATAGTCGTTTCGATATTGTGATTGGTAAGTACATTTGCAAATTCCTTAATCTTCATCATATCAGACCTTTTAAAAGCATTTTCTTTGATTTCATTAACAGGTATTAGGTTTACATGACACATCATACCCTTTAAAAGCTCTGCTAAGCATCTAGCTTCTTCTTTATTATCATTTACATCCTTTATAAGTGCATATTCAAATGTAATTCTTCTTCCTGTCTTTTTAATATATTCTCTGCATACATCTAAAAGTTCTTCTAAACTATATTTATTTGCAATAGGCATAACTTCTTTTCTTTTTTCATTATTATATGCATGAAGTGAAATTGCAAGAGTTATTTGCATATTTAAGTCTGCTAATTCTCTTATCTTAGGTACAATTCCACAGGTTGATAATGTAATATGTCTTTGTCCTATATTTAATCCATAATCGCTATTAGCTAAATTTAGAAACTTTATCACATTATCAAAATTATCTAATGGCTCTCCGCTACCCATAAGAACTACATTAGAAATTCTTTCTCCCATGAGATTTTGAGCTGCCAGAATTTCCCCTATCATCTCTCCTGCCTCTAAATTTCTAACTCTTCCATCAATGGTAGATGCACAAAATTTGCATCCCATTCTGCATCCAACCTGAGTTGATATACATATAGATAGGCCGTGATGATATCTCATTATTACACATTCTATTATATTGTCATCTTCTAAGGAAAGTAGCAGTTTTGATGTACTGTTATCCTTTGATTTGTATTCTTCAAGAATTTTAGGCACTGCTATTTTAAAGTGACCTTTCAAATTTTCTTTAGTGGCTTTAGGTATATTCTTCATATCATCAAATAGAAATATTCCTTTATAGATCCAATCCATAACCTGTTTAGCTCTAAAAGAACTTTCCCCATTGTCTGACATCCATTTTTTTAGTTCCTCCAAAGATAAATTAAGTATATTTTCCATCCTTAACTCCTTTTATCTTTTTTTAGCTTAGCTACAAAGAAACCATCCATATATTTATTAGGAAGTAAAGTCACATATCCTTCTTCACTATATATTATATTTTGAGCATTGCCAAAAAATATTTTTTCTACTTTAAAATCTCTATGTTTTTGTAAAAACCATTTTATATTCTCCTCATTTTCACCTTTATTTAAGGTACAAGTAGAATATATAAGAGTTCCTCCATCCTTAACATACTCTGCTCCATTATCCATTATAGCTCTTTGTATATTTATAAGATCTTTTAAGCCCTTTAATGATTTACTCCATTTTATTTCTGGTTTTTTTCTTATTATTCCAAAACCTGAACATGGCACATCCAAAAGCACTCCATCTGCACTATTTATATAGTTTACATCAAGTTTTGTAGCATCCATTTCGTTTAAAACTATATTTTTAAGGCCTAGCCTTTCAGCGTTATCCTTTATGAGTTTAAGCTTATGATTATGTATGTCAAAGGCATATACCTTTCCAGTATTATTAAGAAGCTCTCCTAAATGAGTTGTTTTTCCTCCTGGAGCGCTACACAAATCAAGAAAAATCTGATTTTCTTCTGGTTCCATAAGGGGACTTACAACCATGGCACTTTCATCCTGTACTGTAATGACTCCTTTTTTGAAAAGCTCATTACTCTCTATGGAACTTCCTCTATGTATACATATAGCCTCTGGACATATATATCCTTCTTCTAATTCATAGCCTTTTTCCTCTAGAAATTCAAAAGCCTCATCATAAGTTATCTTTAAAGGATTGACTCTTACTGTCATCATAGGAGTAGAATTAAGCCCCTCTAATATATACTCTACTTTTTCTCTTCCATACTGCTTTAGAAAAAGTTCTACCATCCATTTAGGATAAGAATAATCAAAGCATAGCTTTTCAACATAATTTTTTGTTTCTATTTCCACAATAGGATTTCTTAAATAACTTCTAAGAATTCCATTTACAAACTTCGATGCTTTTATAGAAATCTTTTTAGCTAGAGATACAGATTCATTTACTACAGCATAATCTGGAACTTTATCTAAATATCTAAATTGATAAATAGATATTCTTAATATATTTAATATTTCTGGCTGTACCTTCACTAAATCTCTATCTACATATTTTGAAAGTATTCTATCTATAGTATATCTATACTTTATTGTTCCATATACTATTTCCGTCACAAGGCCCTTATCCTTATCACTTAAAGGGTGCTCTTTTAATGCTTTGTTAAGGGCTATATTGGAATAGCCCTCTTTATCAAAAACTTCAATTAAAACATTTATTGCTACTAATCTGCTGTTCATATATTCTCCTTATTTTTAATCGTCTCTTCTGCTTATGGCTATAAGCCTTATAAGCTGAGAAATGGCCATAATAGCTGCTGCTATATATGTCATAGCTGCTGCATCTAATACTTTTTTTGCTCCAACCAGCTCATCATCATAGAGAATACCTGCAGTTCTAACCTGTTGAAGCGCTCTTGCAGAAGCATCAAATTCAACTGGAAGAGTTATAAGCTGAAATATAACTACAGCTGCAAATAATACTATTCCCGCCGTCACAAGTGGCTGAATTGAAAATACTAAGCCTAGTAAAAATATTATCCAAGAAAGATTTGATCCCACATTGGCTAATGGCACCGACGCACTTCTTAGCTTTAAAGGACCATATTGAACCTTATGCTGAATTGCATGACCACATTCATGAGCTGCTACTCCTATAGATGCTAATGATGTTCCATAGTACACATCATGAGATAGTCTAAGCACTCTTTTAGATGGATCATAATGATCTGATAGTCTTCCTCTTGTAAGTTCAATGTCTACATTGCTAAGCCCATTGCTATCTAAGATTATTCTTGCAGTTTCAGCTCCGCTATAACCTCTATAGCTTTTAACTCTTACATATTTGTTGAAAGTTGAATTAACCTTAGTTTGAGCCCACATTGAAATTAAAATTGCTGGTATAAGAAGTAAATACGTGCTATCGTAAATAAACATTTTATTTCCTCCTCTACTCTAAAATTATTCCCTCTTCTATAGTATTACCATTCATATAATCTTTAACTTTCATAGGTTTACCATTAGGAAATTGTATTTGCTCAACTAAAACAGAATCCTTTCCTGCTTTAACTAAAATACCACTCTTATCTACTTTTAATATTGTTCCAGATATTTTGTTGCTGCTATCTGAAACAATAGATGATTTATATATTTTCATCATCTGTCCTTTATATGTTGTATATGCAACAGGCCAAGGATTCATTCCCCTTATTTGGTTATGAATATCCATTGAAGACTTAGTCCAGTCTATTTTAGCTATAGTTTTGTCTAACTTTGAAGCATATGTAGACTCGTCATCATTTTGAGCTATAGGTTTTAATGTTCCCTCATATAAACCTTCTAAAGTTTTAACTAAAAGCTCGCCCCCACGCTCCATAAGAGCATCGTGTAGCTCTCCTGCTGTCATATCATCACTTATTGGCACTTCATCTTTTAAAAGCATATCTCCAGTATCAAGTCCTACATCCATAAGCATAGTGGTATTTCCACTGACCTTTTCACCATTTATTATTGAAAAATTTATTGGTGCTGCTCCTCTATACTTTGGAAGCAGTGATCCATGAAGATTGATACAGCCATATTTAGGTATGTCAAGAACCTCCTTTGTCAATATCTGACCAAAGGCTACTACTACTATAAAGTCAGGTTCAATGCTTTTTATAGCTTCTATACACTCCTCATCATTTTTAAGCTTCACTGGCTGATATATAGGAAGTTCATATTTTAATGCACATTCCTTAACAGCAGACACTGCCATCTTCTTTCCTCTACCTTTTGGTCTATCTGGCTGAGTAAATACAGCTTTCACATCAAATTTATTTATAAGAGTTTCTAATGATGGAACTGCAAAATCAGGAGTTCCCATAAAAACTATCTTCATATTTTATTGCTCCTTTTTTATAATTTTATCTACAAATAGAACTCCATCTAAATGGTCAAGTTCATGGCATACTGCTCTTGCAAAAAGATCTTCTGCCTCATAAGTCACTTCTTCTCCATTTTCATTTAAAGCTCTAACTGTAAGTCTTTCTGGACGTTCTACTTCTCCTTGTTCTCCTGGAACACTTAAACATCCTTCAACATCTACATAGCATCCTTCTTTTGATAATATTTCTGGATTTATTAAAACTACAGGACCATCACCTACATCTATAACTACAACTCTCTTTAATATACCAACTTGTGGCGCTGCAAGGCCTACACCCTCAGCTGCATACATAGTGTCT
>JALEZF010000011.1 GCA_022773025.1 Clostridium sp.
ATTCTAGGGTTAAAGAAAACAACTTATTATAAATTATTGAAAGAGTATAAGAATAGTTTGTAAAAAGTCTGCAACCCATTGGTATCAGCGGAGAAAATGCTCTTAACGTGTGAAATCCGCATTTTCACGGCGAGACCCCTACTAGACATAAGTTATGGAAGACAACTAGCTTTAATTCAATATCCAACAGGTTCTGGATATAGACAAGGTTATGTAACAAATGCAACTAACATAATAAAATATAATGACGATTATTCTTGGGTAAATGGTTCAACAGAAGAAGCTGTTTATGATTTAGATAAGGAAACTCAAATAGGAACATTAGATCCAAGAGAAAGAGCAGTAGTTCTTTATAAGGTGGATGGAATGACAGCAGTAGCTTATGATACTGGAAAGGGTAAGCTTACAAAGTCAGGATTAGTTTACTACGAAGGAAGTGGAACAGGCGGTGGTTCTACTGGTAGCGGAGTAAGACCTGGAGACATTGTAAAAGATGGATTCACTTATGAAAACAATGCACAGGTTGTAGGAGATGAACTTTACCTTAGAGATGAAAATGGAAATATAATACCTGGAAGAAGCGTAAGTGATGGAGATAACATAACTGTTTTAGACGTAGGATATACTAAGCAGTTAGCTTTAGTACAATATCCTGCAGGAGATGTTGTTAGACAAGGATATGTTACAAATGCTACTAACTTAATAAAATACTTTAATCAATATTCATGGCACAATGGAAGTACAGAAGAAGAAGTATTTGACGAAAATGGTGGTCATTTAGGTTCATTAAATCCATATGAATCAGCAACACCACTATATAAGAAAAATGGAATGACACATGTTGTTTATGACACAATAAAAGGGCCTAATACAAAATCAGGATATGTTAAGTATGAGGGCTCAACACCTACTAGAGTTGATATACCTTATCCTAGTGTAACAAATGCAGAGAAAATAGTTTATGGAACAAGTGGAAAAGGAAGAGAATTAGCAGCTTATAGAATTGGTAATGGAGAAAATTCATTAGTATTTGTATGTGCAATACATGGATGGGAAGATAATTGGCCAGCAGATGGAGTTGAGTTAACTAAAATAGGTAATGGGCTTATAGAGCATTTCCAAAATAATAAGCCAAGTAATTGGTCACTATATATAATTCCAGCAGCAAATCCAGATGGAATTTCAGAAGGATTCACTAATAATGGGCCAGGAAGATGTACTATAGTAGGAGCAGTAGATTGTAATAGAGACTTCCCATTAGGATTTTCACCTGGAGGAGTGCCAAGATATCATTCAGGAAGTGAACCATTAAGCGTATCAGAGTCAAAAGGACTACATGATTTCATTCAAGACATAAAGAATGGAACTTCAGGAGAGATGTGCGTAATAGACTTACACGGATGGGAAGGAGCAGCAATAGGTAATCCAGAGATAGGTCAGTACTTCAGAAATGAATTTGGCTTTGAGCAAAGATATGGCTATGGAGATAATAGAGGATTCATGATAGGATGGGCAAAATCCATAGGAACTAAAGCAGCACTAATAGAATTACCGGGTTCAACAAGAAGTCATAGTGATGTGGTTAATGGAAGATACCTACAAAAGATAATAAACGCAGTAACAAACCTAATAGGTAATTCAGGTGGAAGTAGCACTGGTGGAGATATAGGCTCAGATGAAACATATATAACAACTGGTGAGGTAATAGATGTACAAACTTTCCTAAATGTTAGAAAGGGTCCGGGAACAAATTATGATTCTGTAGGAAAGCTACATCAAGGTGATGAGGTTAGTATAGAAGCTAAAAATGGAGATTGGTATAAGATTTCTTCACCTATATCTGGATATGTCCACAAGGATTTCATAAAAATAAAATCAGGTGGTAAAGATCCTATTGTTGGAGTTCAAGAAAAGAAAGTAATAGATGCTTTCAACGAAAGTATTTTAGCTAAAAAATTAGGATTAGTATATAAGAGCATAGGTTCAGAGGTTTCATTATTCAAAAATGAGTTATTAGAGATAAAAGCAGCTATTCAAAATGAGATGGATGCAACAAAAAAATCATCATCCATACAATTCATTAATGGTGAGATAGCAGGAGTTCAAGTATCTGGAGATGGTTCCAAGTTAGATTTACTACAAGCGGTAACACTTGAATTTGGAGTAGGGAAAGATATAAATTTTGATTTCCAAACAATATTAGAGTTAGCTAAAACTAAAGTTGGAGATACTGACGAAGTTAAATTAGAGTTTGATTTTGAGTATAAAAATATTGCTGGTGTAAATAAAGGAATAGTTACACTAGAAGTTCAAGATTATTATTTCGACTATAAGAGTGATAGAACAGATTCAGAAATATCATATGCATATAATGGTCTACTTATTTTTGAATTTAATCTTAGCTATATTGAGAAATGTTTTGAAGAGTTTATTAATTCTTTAGAGGATTTAATAGAGATACTAAAAAGAGATTTCAATGAGCTTACAGAACATCCAGTGATATTAGTTGCAATAGGTTGTTTAGCAGCGGTGTTAGTAGTTCTTGCTTTACCAGAAGAAGTTATAGCAGCAGTAGCAACAGGATTTAGTGCTATAGTTATAAATGTTATAGAGTGGATTAGTAGCTTTACAACAAGTAATATTATGAGTAAATATATTGCAACATTTATAAATTCAGTATTAGGTGTAGGTAAGGAATGCTTTGCTTAGTAAATATTTAAAAGAGTTATAATTTATTTATAACTCTTTTTTATTTATAATAAAAAATAAAAGGAGATTTTTATGAAAAAGGTAATAAAAAGTAAAATAATATTAGGAATAATAATTATAATAGCAATCTCAATAGTTGGAATAAAAATGGCAACAAAGGAAGAAATGAATATAAAAGGAGTAAAATTTGAGAAAGGAAAAATAGTAGAGACAGATTTGGGAAAATATAATAAAAATAAAAAGTATGAAGGATATGAAGCATATATATTAAGCGATAATTCTGATTATAATACATTTAAAAATGATAAGGTAGAAGTGAAATATCCTAAAAAATTCGAAGTTTTGTATGTAACTGGTAGAGAAACAGATTTTTCAATTTATGATCGTAAAGTATTTATGAGAATTTTTTCACAACATGTTGATAAAGACATTACAACAAAAGAAATTATTGAGAAAAGAAAAAAAATTATGGAAGAAAATAAAAAAGCATTAAATTATTCTAATATAGAATTTAATTCAGAAGAAAATAAAATATTTGAAATAGATACTGGAGAAAGTAATAAATATGGAGGTTTTTCAGAAACTATAATAAATGGCAAAGATATTTGTGAAGTGTCAATATTTCATAATGGAATAGAAGTGAAAAACTGGGATGAAATAATAAAAAATATAAAAGAATCATTCAAAGTACTTTAAATAATAATTTCAAAAAGGAGGATTTTTGATACATTATTTTTTGTATAGAAAAAAGCCGAATTTTTTATGTAAAAATGTATTAAAAAAGGTATCATAATCTATTTAGATTATGATACCTTTTTGGTATAATAAAAGAAATAAATTTAGAAAAAATGGAGATAAAATTATGTTAGTTGGATATGCAAGGGTTAGTACTGAAGAACAAAGTTTAAATAGACAAATAGATATGTTAATTGATTATGGTGTAGATAAGAGAAATATATATCAAGAAAAAA
>JALEZF010000042.1 GCA_022773025.1 Clostridium sp.
ACTTGTAGGATTATCATTCGCGGATAGAAGCCCAGTGCTATCTATACTTAGATTAGCACCCACTTTTATACCTCCAAGGGTTGTTTTAGTTGCTATTGGCGGAGTAAATGTACTTGGCTTACCACTTATATTTCCCCATGCAATAGTGTCCTGTCCCCCAACTTGAAGCCATGATCCGCTTGCATAATCTAACCATATCTTTTTAGAGTCTGTAGCAATATAGACAATTTGACTACCTGTAGCTGCCCCCTTGTTAGACTCTAATCCTATTCTCACATCCCTAGGAGTAAATCCTAAAGCTTTATTTATATTAGCTTTAGTAAGATCATTTAGTATTGTTGCTGATGATTTATTTTCTACATTACTAAGACCAATATCAGCCTTTGTTGTACCATGAGGATTGCTCCCACTCCCTGGATGTGTATAAATATTAGTTTCCACTCCATTTATTTTTATATTTCCGTTTGTATTAGATTTTTCTACTTTTGTTGCATTTGCCGATATGCCATCTAATTTATTTTTAAGTGCCGTTGTGAATGCCTGTTCCATAGCATTTAAAATACTAGCATTAGCGTGGCTATGTCTTTTATTTATAGCATCTTGTACAGCTGCACTTAAATTATTATCATCTATTATACTGCTACTAGCATTAATTAAACTTACGATACTAGCACCAGTAAGCACTTGTCCCAAGTCTATCCAGCCACTGCCATTGTAGCCATAAAACTTGCTACTTGCACTGTCAAAATATATTTGTCCAGTTTTGGGGTTGTTAGGTGCAGTGGCTAAATTCTGCAATACAACATTTTGTAATTCATTTTGGCATAAATCAAAATTACTTAAATACTTCAATTCATCACTTCCCTTTAATTTAGATAAGCTATACCTGCAAATGCTCCACTAAAGCTTACCTCTATTGTATTTAAATCAATATACTTAATGTCTCCCATAACTTGGTTTCCTCCACTATCTACTATAGTAATTGATGGGTATTTACTTAAGTTATGCCTAATGATCCACTTATCTTGAGAAGAAATTTGATTATGGATATAGCTTTTATCTCCCCCACCATTAGATCCACCTTCTGATGGTATGCTAGAAATAGTATTATTCATTTGTTCTAATATAGATGTCTCAATAGTACCTACTGTAATTTCTATATCTATGTTACCTTCATATATCTCTCGTACCTCGGCTATTCTTAAGTCATTTATTCCAAAGTTATTTTTTACTGTTACTATATCTCCTAGATTCCAATCCTTTTCATATTTAAGATTTGTATTTAATATTGTAGAATCTGTATTAAGTACATAATCGTAGGCTGCAAGCTTACTTAATCCTCTATCCTGTAGATTTTCACTTTCACTTATGTCCCTAGCATCTATAAAAATCTCTCTTCTTTTTAAGCCTGTATCGTTACTTTTTTTAACTTGTATAATTTCTCTTTCTGTTCCTTCGCCTTGTCCTCCGACATAGCCAACATTTTTATAATTAGCATTGCTATTTGTATGGGTAATATTAGCTATATTTTCAAATTCGCTAGAGAAAATAACTCTTGAATTTGCATCTTGATTTAAACTTCTATTTACACCAGTTTCAACATCAAAAACTAACTTTTTTTTATCAAAATCTATATATACAAACCAGCCAATACTACCAGCCTTACAAATATTCTCTGCTTCAATTTCTAGATTTTTATATCTGCTTTGCCACTTTATTTGAGATCCTCTGTTTCTATTTTCTGCTATAACTAAATTGTTTATTTTTCTATCTGCATCTACTGTATTAACACAATTTGTATCTACGTAATGTTTTATAGCTCCTTCTGCACTTCCAGAGTAACTATCGTACGCTTCATTCATTTGTGGCTCTGTAATTCTTCTATTTAATATACTTTTAATATCTCTACCTTTGACGGTAATCTGATAATTATCTTCATCTATAGATGTATTTTCTATAACCATACTTTTTTCTTTACTTAGATAGATGTAATTATCTTCTTTTAATATTGCAGCATATTTTAGTGGAGCTATAAGTTGAAATTCTTTAGCTTGGAAGAAACTACGGACAAAATAAAAAGAGTTATAGTCTTCTATATCTCCAATAAAATTTAAATCACTATCTAATATTTTTAAGCTAACTCTATCCATAAATCTCCCACCTTTGCATCTGATGGTGTACTATTTTGTACATAGATTCCTCTTATACTTTTCCCTTGCATACTTATGAACCAATCCTGCCATAGAGTTTTTAAACTGTCCCATTCTCCATTAAATTTATCCCATATTTCCTGTGTATCTGCTTTTCCTGTAAAGCTCATAAATCCACATACATTAACATCTGGCCTTTCATCTATTATAGAAAAATCTGATCCGCTAATTATTATTTTGGCCAAGCTTAATTCATATATGGATGTATCTCTTTGCATTACTGGTGGTCCACCTGCAGTTCCTTGCTTAGCAGATATGCTTAATGTTCTATTTATCAAATCTAGTTTTAATACAATTCTGTCTTGCCTACTTGTACCTACCGTTATAGATTTAGTTAAAGCAGTTGTATTTAAATATAAATATCCATTAATGCATCCTGATCCGCTTGCTACTTCCACCTGATTATTAGATTTCTTTAACACCTTTAAACTACCTGGTGCTGGATTTATTCCAGTTGTAATAAATGTCTTGAAATAATTCGCAAAATCCTCTGATTTGTACTTTCTATCTCCACTTACACTGTTAAAAAAACCTCCAAACTCTGCCATCATATCACCTCCTACAAACTCAAATATTTATTCTTGTATTTAATTATTACGCTCTGCGGAATAAAGTCTCCTTCTGTACTATAGCTTAATACATTATCTCCAACCTTTAAATTAAATAAAGATAAAGTACTTTTAATATCTATATAGTTATAAGCATTTTCTTTATTACCATCACTTTTTACAATTTCCACTTTTTTATTACCATAAGCTGTAGAAATATAAAGAGTTTCTCCATCCTGTATTTGCTTATTCAATTTTATAAATTTATCATTATTAAGTCTAATTACAGGGTTTAATGCTGGACCATTAAAGAATATTTCAAGTGGACTTTCTACGTCTCCATAGTTTATAAATTTCAATTCATTAGGGCCTTTCTTTGCAAATTCGATACCCGAAGAAGGTATTTCGAATCCGAACTCAAATCCGCCCTCCCACGTTTCAATATTAGTCACATTTTCATTTTGTTCTTGCCAGAATGGATATGCAGCATTGAGAGAACATTTGAACGATAAGCCATTTTCATTATTTGTCTTATAGTCTGTAGAAAACTTGGGTATTTCCTCAGCTCTTACAATTATTTCTTTGTTTATATAATCCTCATTATATTTTAGTAGCACATCTTGCAATGGATTTAAAATTCTCACTAATTGCTTTTTAAAAACTTCTATCTGTCCTCTGTCATCTGCTAATATAATGCCTTCAAAATTAATATCTTTTTCACTTAAGGAAGTAGAATTTATACTTTGACCATGCTGATTTACACCTTTAAACTTACTAAATTCCCCTTGTATTGGCCCATCCTCAAAAGCTGTTAGAAGTACACCAGTACTTCTAACAAAACTCTCTATAACAATACTTAAATTATTTTCTTTATTAATTAATTCAATGCTTGTATATATAAATATCACCTCCTATGCAAAAGATAAGTCTCTCATGCTCTTTTTAGTAGCCTTAGCAACTTCATACGGACTTTCTACTTTGCCATAGAAATTCAATGTCTGATTAACATTGCTAGTATTATTCCCTTGAATATAGTTCTTATTTTCTTCTGCAGTTAAAACTCTTTCACCCTTATGCAAACGTGCTGTATAACCATCAAATGGAACATAACTTAGACCATTATAGTGACTTCCATCAGCTTTTGATTTTGAAGTAATATTGCTAGCTTGTGCCTCTGCTTCCTCATTTTTACCAAATAGCCAATCAAAGAATCCAGATACACTATCTTTTAATCTTGAATACCACTTCTTAATTTCCCCAGTTTGCATCTCAACTTGTTTACTTATACCTGGAGTAGCTTGTTCTATTTCATTCTTAATACCATCACATGCTTCTTTTGCTTTTGTAATTTGTTCATCTCTAGTTTCAGTGGCACTTTCAACCATATTATTATATTCTTCATCACTTATTGCACCAGCTTCTCTTAATCTAGTTGCTTGTCTAACAACTTCGTCATACTTTGTATTAGCAGCATTTATTTCACCATCTCTAGCTTCATTAGCTTTTTGAATCATTTCAGATGCCATTTCTGCTGTTAGTCTACCCTGATAACTTTTCATTCTTTCTCTGATTACTGCCGCTTCTTCTTCTGTTGAGCTAAGAGTTGTTATAGCTTGATTTCTCATTTGCTCTCTCAACATATTTATTTCTTGTTGTTCAGATTTTGTTATTTCTACACCACGCTCTTTAGCACTTCTATATATTTCAGTTATGCGTGACATTGCTTGATCAACTGTTAATTGCTGTTGATTATAACTAGTTGTTAAAGTATTTAATATTTCTGCTTCTCTTTCTTCTGTTAATGTATTATTATCAGCAAGAAACTTGGAGGTATCTGAATACATTTCATCATATTTTTGCTTTTGGGATGATTTTATTGTCTCCCCCATAGTAGTAAATTTTTCTATCATATCATTGGCTAATTCTTCGGTTATTGCACTATGTTCTACTTTCATTTTATACATCGCTTTAGTAGTTTCATTATCTAAATCCATATATGCCTGAACAGCATTTTTAGTTTCATCACTTATTTTAACTACATTTGATTCGACACTAGTGCCCATATCATTCATTGCACCTTCTGTCATTTCGCTAGCATAAGATACCTTATCTGCAAAAAGGTCTACACTTGGAACTACTTCCTCACTTAAAGCTTTATGAACCCCGTAAGCTGCTAACCCTACTCCCCCTATTGCTAATGCAAAAGGAGCCGCTGCACCTATTGCACCTCCTAGACCTGTTGTTAAAGCTCCGAGTCCCGTTGCTCCTGCTGCTGTTCCTGCTGCAGTTGTAACTCCTGCAGTTGCGGTAGCTGCCACCTTAGACCCTGCACTAAATATGCCTAATGCTTTTGATGTACCACCTATGGCACTTTTAATTTTTACAAAGGTACTTATTCCTCCACCAATCAACTTAAACACTGGACCAGCGGCTAAAGCTATACCGCCCCATTTTAAAATATTTTCTTGTTGTTCATCTGAGAGATTACTAAACCTATCAGCTAATTCTCCAACCTTATCAGCAACCTTTATAACCATTGGTGCTAAAGATTCAGAAACTTTTATTGCGGCAGTTTCGAGACTACCAAACATTTGCTCAATACTAGACTTTGCATTATCTTGCATAGTAGTAGCCATTTCTTTAGCAGCTCCATTAGAGTTTTTAAGACTATTTGTTAGCTTTTCTAATCCTTCTGGACCTGCTTCAACTAAACTCAGCATACCACTCATAGCTTCTTGCCCAAATATAGTTGATATAGCTTGTTGCTTTTGTTCCATGGTTAAGTTTTTGGTTGAAACTTTTAAGTTATTGATTATATCTTTCAAAGGAAGTAATTTGCCTTGCGTATCAAAAGCAGTAAATCCTAGTTTCTTCATAACTTTTGAAGCTTCTTTACTAGGATCTGCTAATCTACTCAAGGAGCTTCTCAATGTTGTACCAGCTTGACTTCCTTTTATGCCTGCGTTTGCCATTAACCCAATACTTGCAGTAACTTCTTCTAAACTTAATCCCATTGAATGGGCAATCGGTGCAATATACTTCATTGCTTCTCCAGTATCGCTAACAGCTGCATTTGTATCTGCCGCATTTTTAGCTAGTACATCTGCAACATGTCCAGCCTGTGATGCTTCTAATCCAAATCCCCTAAGCGTACTAGCTGCAATATCAGCACTACTTGCTAAATCCTCGCCTGCGCTTGCTGCTAAATCTAACATTCCAGGCATAGCGGACATAATTTCATTAGTAGTAAAACCTGCACTTGCTAGATTTTCCATTCCTTCTGCTGCTTCCTTGGCGCTAAATGCTGTACTAGCACCTAGATTAACTGCTTGCTTTTTTAGCTCCTCAAATTCATCTCCAGTTGCTCCTGAAATGGCTTTAACTCTGCTCATTTGTGATTCAAAATCCATTCCAATTTTAGCAGCTACTGTCCCCACTCCAATTAAAGGCATAGTCACAAATTTAGTTAAATTACTCCCTACGCTAGATAGTTTCCCACCAACTTTAGTAACATTAGATAGTTCTTTACTTATTTTCTTTGCCTCTGCTACTCCTGCTACAGAAGCCTTAGACATATCATCTTTAAAGGCTTTAATATCAGCTTTAATATCAACCATAAGAGGGGCTAATCTAATTCCACTTGTTATACCACTCATCTAATTAGCCTCCTTTCTATGTTGAAATTCTCTAATTTTTCTAGTGTCAGCCTTAGTTTGTTTCAATCTCCATAAAGTTTTCAAGAACTCTCTTCCTCCTTCTGTTTTCCCCCAACTATCTATCCAGCTCTCTTTTTTATATAGTAGATATAAAGAATAAGGAAGATTTAAAACTTCATTAAAATTTAATCCTGTATATTTAGATATTCTTCTTAATTCTGATGTACTCAAAACATAGTCATTTTCCCACTCTTCAAATTTAATGTACTTATTTAATATAGCTTTTCCTATGTCTCCCCGTGGTATGGGGATTTCTAGTTTGGGTCATTATCAGCCTCATACACCATATTTATAATTTCTCTTATTATTATGTCTTGTAATTTATATGGAATATTATCAATATCCTCTATGGAAAATACCTTATTTGAATTGTTATTATTCAATACTATATGTGTTATTTTACTTTTTATCTCTAAATAATTTTCCTCTGTAATACTCTTCTCAAGTATTCCTATTTCTTTTGTCATCTTTGCAGTTGGTTGTAGCACCTCAACACTTTCACCATTTAATTTTATTGTTACACTTTGCTTTAAATATTTATCTAAATCTAACACTAAACTTCACTCCTAATTTATAAAAAATATAAGAGAGCATTAGCTATACTCTCTTATTTAACTATTTCTTTATTTACTTTTTAATTCTAATCGCTCTGGCGATGCAGCTGCTTCCTCATCTGTTAATTCTTCTTCAAACTCAGCTAAAAAATTCTTAATATATTCTATAGCTGTAATTTCGCTATCAACAGTTAGCTCTTTATCACTAAACTCTAAACTAAATCCATTACCACCTTGCCCTATCATTGTAAATCTTATTTTCTTACCATTTTCTTTAGTATGGACAAATCTTAAAAGTACTGTCTTTAAGGCACCTCCACCACCGAATTTCAATGTTCTAATTTTCTTTTCTTTATCTGCTACAAACTTTGCAGTAGATAATAAACTTAATTTCTCTAATGACCAAGTTAATATACCTGTCTTTGCTGTTATTTCTTCCTTTGTTATAAAGCTCTTTACCGTTTTCCCATATTGATTTTTAACATCATACTTGTCAGGCTTATAATCTATAGAAAATCCTCCTGAACAATGTCCTACATTATGCTCATCCGTTTCTATTTCTGCATGTTCTGGTATTGCTTCACCTGAAAACTCATACATAAAGACTTCGCCAGCACCTAGAACTATTTCATTAATATCCTTCATTTCTACACCTCCAATTAATAATAAAAATGCAGGATACTTCCCACATTTGAATTGAATCATTAAATAAAGAGCCTCCACCAGCTAATCCACTTCTCAAAACTATATTATGGTTAACTAATGAGGGATCTTTATTTTCCATATCTATTTTTTTTAAAATCTTCTCTCTTATCTCTAAGGCATTATCATAATCGCCATCAATTATCTTAATCTCAGCTTGACTTTGCTTTACTACTCCGCCATCAATAGGACTTATTGTATAAGTTATAAATGGTGGCTTTCCTATTCCAAACACTGGAGTAACTTCTAATCCTGTTACTTGTTCAAGTATATTTTTTATAGCTATTTCTAACATAGTTACTCACCTGCCAATATCTTTAATATCTTGTCCTTATTGTCTAGCTTAGCTTTTTCTAAAAAAGGTTGTGGTTTCTGTCCTTTAGTAATATGCCATCCTTTGTATTTTCCCTTTTTAACTTCATACTTCCACGGAGTTTTTCTACCATCACCATTAACAGCATATATTCCAGTGCCTTGATGAACATATGGTGCATATTCACTACTATTACTTACTGTTCCTACTATTTCAGCAGTAGTAATGTTAACATCATGTTGCATACTGGCTCTTAAAATTCCTTGGTCTACTGGACAGTTTTTCTTTGCATCTCTTTCGACTAATAAGCAAGCCTTCTCCATATTTTTAGTAGCTTCTAAAATTATCTTTAATGTTGCATTTTCTATACTCTTAACAAACTCACTATTATCATCAATCATCAGTTTCAACCACCTTTAATAATAAGCTTGTAAGCCTTCCTCGTTCATTTAATTTTGTAATGGTATAAATGGTATCTCTATCTTTAAATCTGTTTCTATGCTTGTCTAAACCCTTATAAAATGTTATTCCTGTATGTGTGCTTTCATTATATCTAACTGATTGGGTATATTTCATATCATTAGTAAGATATAAAGCTAAGTCTATAGTTTTGACATCTTGCCATGCCTCAACAATGGCACCAGAAGGCTTTTTAATCTTCTCTTTAACTTGTAGTATTATAGGTTTCATATCAGCTACTATACTCATAATGGTAATCTCCTATATCTTCTTAGCCTTGCCTTTATATCTTTTGGTATATCTTCAATATAGCTTTGACTTACACCCTCATGAGATTCACTAGAGACACCTTCAGAACCAAGCTTATTACATTTAATTACTACCAAATCTTTAACTATACTAATACACCCTTGAGGCATCTCAGTACCTTCTATAAGATTGATATATTGTGATACATCATTAAATATATCAGATATAAAATCAGATAATAACACATCAGATATATTACTCATGCCTGGCCTTAATTTAACAGACTCTAATATCTTTGTTTTCTGTTCACTCTGTGTCATTTAAACACCTCATTTCCAAAGAAAGAGAGGTTTTAACCTCTCCTATGCTCCTGCTACTTCCTTAGTGTTTACCGGATTAGCTGTCGTATTAGTTATTTCAACCTTAGTTGGAGTGACTTGGTCTGTGGAAATTACATTATAAAACAATACTGCTATTGCTTCATCTCTTAAAACTTTTGAACCATACATACATAGTCCTCTAACACCATCAGCAAATGATGTTTGAAGTCTCATAGCTTCCATTTCATCAAGCTGTTTAGCTGCTCCTATAGCACCCTTCCAATGGGCCACTATTTGATTAACTGGCTTTTCTTCACTGCATACAACCTTCATACCATTTATAGTTTGTCCTTCTACAACTCCATTTTGAAGAACTACTGGATTAGGTGTAAATCTTCTATCCTTGGAAAGTAATCCTAATATCTCAGCATCTACTGTTACATATCTGTCTGCCTTAGGTACTTTATTCTTAGAAAGTATAGTTCCTAAGTCAACGATATAGTCATAAACATTAACAGAAGACACATCTTTCTTACTAGAAGATGTACCTATCTTATTAGTTGATTTAACACCAGCTGCTAATACTGTATAGAAATCTTTGTCATATGTTTCTGCTAAAACTGCTGCATGTTCTGCTGTTGTAGCTCCCATAACATCAGCTACTAATTGAACCTTATCACAATCATCTAGACTAAATGCAAAGTACTTTTTCTTATCAAAAGTCATTTCTATAGGAGTTGTATTGATTTCATCCCATGCAATAGTACCTTCATAATCCTTTATAGTACCTGCTCCAACTCTGTTGAAAATTACTTTGTTACCTTGAATTTTTGTAGGCTTTGTTGATACTGCATCAGCTACTGATACAGAGTGGAAATTAGCAAGTAATGCTCCTTCCCATAATGTTGCTTTAAAATTTGCTACTGACATTTATATTCCTTCTTTCTATTAATTATTTTTCATAGCCATAAATTGAGCTGCCACTTCTTCTGCAGTCATGTTATCAGCATTGGCTATTAATGCTTCATAGGTTACATTCCCACCAGAACCACCTTCTGGATTAGCTGGTGCTCTACCACTTATTTTTTCTTCAAATAAATCTTTGTAGTTATCCTTTAATACTTTAAGTTGTTCATCAATGCCTGTTACTTTACCATCCTCACTAACAACTAATTTATCTCTGTCTATTTTAGTAGATAATAAATCAGTATGCTTAGCTTTAGCACTAACTAGTGCCTTTTCAATAGCACTATCTAAGGTTAAATTCCTTACCTTGGCTTCGTAATCAGCCTTTTGTGTCTTAATAGTTGCCTCGTGATCCTTAATTGTTTGCTGTAACGTTTCATTATCAGCATTGTTTTTCTTTAGATCTGCTATAGTTGAATTTGCTGTTTTAAGTTGTCCGTTAATATCATTGAATGTTTCCTTCGGTACCGCATTTTTAGGAAACTCTGTATTAACATCTTTCATTAATGACTCAACATCAAGCTTACCATCAACTATTTTTGCACCTTCTAATAATTTTCTTAACCATTCCATTTTATCTTTCTCCTTTACTTCTAATAGATTTTTATACCTGCTCTCCAGGTACCGTAGAACTACCGTTGTTCTTTATGCTCTGCAACACTTAAAAAAGAGCAAAATAAAAAGGCTAACTAGCCTTAATTAATCTGCTCAAGTTGGGCAATAGCCACACCTTGGACACCGTGGACCATTAAAATGCGCCCCACAAATCGGACATACACGCATTACCTACTCACCCCCCAACTACTTTTTTAAACATTTCTTTGAACATACTCTCAGCTATTCTCATTTCAAATCCATTAGATAAAGTTACTATAATCATTTCTTCATTAATAGGATATTCATTTCCAAATTCATCTTGCAAAACTCTAACCTTATTTACTTTTTTAGCTGTAACTGGTACTCTCATCTCATATAGTCCTAAATTTTTATTTTCTACACTCATAATCAATTTCTCCTTAATTAAGGCATAATAAGAGCACCTACATAAGTAAATGCTCTTTCACTATATTATATTAGATATTCCTTTAGCTAAGTCCGCCGCTTTCTTCATAAGACTGTTTTCTTCTAAGTATTCTAACCCTAGTAATGTAATAGTTGGATTAATCATTTTTATTATTGGTGATGTTGCTCCATCATACTCAATATTACGAACCCCTTCAATGTATCCATTATCAATCATCATCTTCATAATTTTTGACCATCTAATTTTAGATATTCCAAGTGTTTCATAGCTTATCAGCTGATTGTCAAATTCTTCTGCATCCATAGCCTTTTCTAATATCTTTAGTATCTTATATATAATTTTAAAGTTATCCATAATAGCACCTCCTATAAAATAAGCACCTACTCTTTATCTAAGTAAGCGTTATCTCTTTTTAAAATACTTGTCTACTATATTTAATACTTTCAAAGCATATTGAGAAGGCTTATCATATAATTTAGCTTGTGTAAAGGCTTCTGCTAAAAATTCATCTACACTAGTTGAAGCATAATCTGATATAATCTCATTCTCAGTTGCATTTTTAGTATAGTCTTTTTTAGCTTTCATAATTTCTGCCCAAAAATTTTCTGCTTCTTTATTAAACTTTCTCTGTTGATAAACTCCAAAAGAATGCCCAAATTCGTGATATGTTATTTTTATATTCGCATTTTCCGGATTAACCAATGTAGTTCCATCAAATCCATATCTCCCTCTAGAATTTTGCTTTAATTTCTTTTCATAGTTTTCTTTAGTAATATACTTTTTCTGATTACTTACTTCTAATACTCCACCAGTATCATTCCCTATTCTAATAAATCTTCCAGAAGTTGCTCCACTTTTAGGTGAAGATTGATAGCCATATATAGTATTTGTGTTATATTCTGATTTAAGCTTCATGAAATGTTCAACATTTTCCTTAGCTACATTCAAATCCATTCCTTCATCTATTTTGAATTGAATGTGATTATTAATAGCTCCCTTCTCATATATTTGCTTTGACATATAATTATTCAAATCTGAAATTGATTGTGTATTACTTATTCTTTCTTCATTTTTAGATGTTCCCGTTTCATCAACTACAGGTAAGTAAGTACACCTACAATTTGCATGTAGTGGTAAAACTGGTCTATCTTTTATTCTATATATATTACCATGTTTTATCCCACATGTAGGGCAAGTTCTTTCATCGACTGCAGCCCATAATTGAACTTCTTCACACCCTGCATCTTTATAACCTTTAACTGCACTTTCATTTAGATAATGCATAGTCTCTGTTCTTACAAGCCTGTGAGATACATTAAAACCATTGTTCATAGCATTGTTGAGCTGTATTGCCATCTCTGTAACTGTCTTACCTTGTGTAATGCCATTAGTTACTATGTCATTAAGATTCATAGCTAATACTTGTGTATTCTTCCACAAACGTTCTGAAAATGTACCCCCTTGCCATGGTCTTTTCAGCATTTCTTCCATGATTTTTTTAGGTACCATATCAAATTCAGTAATTCCTAATTGAGCCATAACATTAGAATAAATATCTTTAAATCCTTCTATCATATTATCTTTGCCGAACTTTTCTACATTCTCTCCAAGTTCTCTTATAATATTCTCCATATTCTTTTGAAGATTAGTAAGCCTATTAAACTTATGCATATCACTAAGAGTTGGAGTACTTGTTTTCATCTTTTCAGCAACCCTGTATAATTCATCTGATATATTTAAACTTGCTTCCTGGTACATCTCAAGTAAAGCTCTATTCTTCTCTTCTAAACTGTTATATGTTTTCCATGTGTTATTAGCAATACGTTTTCCCCAGTATTCACTATTCTTCATTTGTTCCACCACCTATAGGTATCTTGTCCTGAAATGGAAGATTAGCTTTAGTTTGCTCTTCTAATGCTTTCTCTTCTGCTTCAACATCTTTAACCCATGGATGATTAGCTATTATGGTTTTATCACTTATAGTTCCTTTAGACTTCTGACAGTTATCTATTACTTCGCTTTCATTTATCTCCATATCTCTATTAAAAATAATATCCAAGTCAACATTCTTATATGTCCCTAGACTACTCTCACTTAGATATATGTTTATAAAATAAAGAAGGTTTTCAAATCCCATTTTAAATTCTGTTTCAAGTGCATTACATTTTAAATCAAGTCCTGAATACATAAACTTCAATGCTACTCCACTTGGAGCACTTCCAAACTTGTCTAGATCCTTATTAATCGATTGACCATCTTCTATTAAATCTCTCTTAAGTTGTTCATAGTGTTCTCTTAAAGCTGTAATATCCATTTGAGGTGTTAATGTGTCTACACCTCCATCTGCAGGATCATCAATTGGAATAGCTCTATCTTCATTCAATCTTCTCATAAACTCAGATATATCTTCTCCACCATACCCCTTTAAAATAAATATAAGGTTTTTAACTTCTTCAACATAGTTAGCAGCTTCACTCCTGGATAAGTCATATGCATCTACTAGCGATTTTACAAACTTTATATCTGGCATTTCTATTCTATTATTTTTAAAAGCAATAAAAGGTACTCTGCCCCAACTGTACCATTCTTCGCCCTTTTTATAGTGAGCCACTGGTCCATTATTGTCGTTATTCTTATCATAGTCAGCAATTAATAGCTTACCTTCTAATCTATAATAAGAAACTCCTTCTGTAGTCCATACTTCAACATTAGTTATAGTCTTTTTCTTCTCATACTCCCATATAACAGTCTCATACACTCTAATCATAGATTCTAATTCCATATGGCTGTTATCTCTCCATATTGGAATACACTGCTCACTAGGTATAATCATAGTCTTAAAGTTTCCTTCTAAATCTACATAAGCCTGTAGCCACGCTATACCTTTGTTACTGGCTTCATATCCTAAGCCAGATAATTGATATTGAAAGTGCTTTCCTAGTACATCTTTTACTTTCTTAACATACTCTTCATTTTCACATGAAAGCGAGTAATCTCTTGATAATAGGTAGGCTACTTTTTCATCAACCATATTTTTATATTTAGAGTGAGCAAGTTTATTATTAGCTTTATATGTTTCTTCTATTTCTGTGCCTTTAACCTTCTTAGTTATTTTTCTCTTTAAAATATCATTATCTACCTCATAGTACTTCTGCCCAGCAGTCATTAGTTGTCTTTTCTTAGAACTATTGAAATCATTTATTAATGCTACAACTTTGTTATCTGTTAAACTATTATTTTCTTGTACTGCCATAACTCCAGCTTTCACTCCTTTTCTAATCTTATTCCATATATCTTTAATCCCCACCGTATCACCTCACTTACATAAAAATAAGACCTAGAATGTTCTAAGTCCCTTCTTACCAATGTTCTCTGCAATTCCTGTTGTTGCATCTGGAGCATCATCATGTACATTTTTTCCTTCTCGTTGGTATTTAATCATAGCATCATAATACTCTGGCCATCTATCTTTCCAATTCCTTGGGTAATAAATGTGATCCATAACCCATGTAGAGTTAGAGAGTATTCTTGCAATCTTATTTTGTGATTGATGAAACCACTTAACTCTAGTCTTATTAGATTTATACTTTTCCTTAAGTATTCTTTCAACGCTTCTTGCAAATCCTTTACCACCATTGTTAGATTCTATTAGTGCTCTGTTAACTTCAAATTCATATAAAGCTTTTGCAACAAGTTCCTCAGTTATTTCCATAGGTTCTTGAGTATATATTATGTCTAGCACATAAGCTTCCTTGTTATATATCCCATAAATAATATTACATAAGTAGTCTGCTCCTTCATCCGCAGTATCACCATAGGAATGTATTCCAGTAAATAAACTATTTCCTTTATCATCAACTGGTAGCTTATCATAGGTCTTTAATTTAGAATACAATCTACCTACCATATCTATAGGTTCTTGTTGATAGTTAGCACTAAATATATCTGCACCCATGGCACTTTTCTTATCCATAGCTGATTCATAACTAAGTACCTCACTACATAGCATTTCATGAGTTTCTTTATTAACTATGGCTTTCATAGATATATGCTTATACTTCTTTTTCTTCTCTTTGCACCACTTGAGAACCCTTCCAGCTAAATCCTCACTATGCCATCTAGTCATTATGATAATTATCTTTCCGCCTTCTTCTAGTCTAGATAACATAGTATTAGTAAACCATTCCCAGTGTTTTTCAAGTACTGCTGCATTATTTGCTTCTAATGAGCTCTTAATCAAGTCATCTATAATCATAATTGATGCACCAAATCCTGTAGCTGTACCTGTTGGAGAAGTAGCAAGATAGTTATTATATCCACCTTCTAAAGACCAAAGGTTCATAGCTCCATCACCACGTTTAATTCGTACATTAGGGAAAACATCACTAAATACTGGCTTATATTGGTCAGCCTTCTCTTCTTGGATGCTGTTCCTAACATTCTTACTAAACATAGTCGATAATGTTTCGTTGTATGATCCTGTCATTATCTTTTCATTTTGATTCTTACCAAGAACCCATTCAACAAATAAGCCTGCTGTACGAGACTTACCATGTCTAGGTGGTTCATTTATTGTCAATACTTCATCATCACCCTCATAGAACTCTTGAAGATCATTGCAAAGTTCTACTAGATATTTTCTATTCTTTTTATAAAAGTCAGGCGCTTTTAAATTACAATAAAAAAAGAACTCACGTCTTGCAAGTTCACATTTAGCACCTAATTTTATTAACTTTTTATCCATCTTCTTCACTAGCTATCTTTAACAGCTGCTCTTTTGTAAGTCTTTCATAAGGATTATTTATATTTCCACTGTGCTCTATTTGTTGTCTATCTCTCCATGCTTCTGGCTTTCTATTCTTCAACCAAAATATCTGTGCTGTTGTATCTGGTGAAACTTCTTTAGTTATCTCTTTTGTTACTTCTAGCTTATAAACTGGCATACCATGCATATCTACAAGTGGCCTGCCTGAGCTATCTTTCTGCAATACCTTTTCCTTTGTAACTTCTTTATATTTATAGCCTAATGCTCTTTTTAACAGTGCATTTTCAACTTCTATATCTACTACTTCTTTTCCCCTTTTTAAGGAGTCAGAAAAGTCAGCATGTTCCTTTTTATATTTATAAAATGTATCTTTGCTTATACCTAAATTTTTAGCTATCTGTTCATCAGTGAGCCCATTTCTTGCCCATGCTTCAACCAATATTAATTTATCTTTTACATTAGTTTCCCACTTTGACTTTGCCATGAACTCACTTCCTTTCTATCTCTGCTTAATAGCTCCTTTATGTCTATAATAGCTATCATGCTTCATTAATTTTTCTATATCTTCAAATGAGAGATCATCTTTCTTTTTATCTCTCTTTACCTTTGCTATTTCTTTTACTTTCAAAT
>JALEZF010000056.1 GCA_022773025.1 Clostridium sp.
TTTTATAAAAAAATATTTATTAAATAAAAAAAAGCCTTTTAATAACTTGAATTTAAGGGTAAAATGAATACATAATCCATAAATGGAAAGGAGGATGTTGCGAGGACTTCGCAACTATGACTATATGAATAACGAAGAAATCAAAAACTGCGGATGCAATTCTTGTGATTGCACTGAGAACCAAGAAAAAGAACATGATTGTTGCTGTGAGGGACATAGCCATGAAGAAAATCATGACTGTGGATGTGGCTGCGAAGGTCATGATGAAGAAGCATTTGTTGTTGACTTAGAAGATGAAGAAGGAAATATCATCTCATGTGCTGTAACAGATGCATTTGAATACAACGAAGGACAGTACGTATTAGTAGAAAATCCTGAAGATGGATCATGCTACTTATTTAAATCTATAGGTGAAGAAGGCGAGCTTGTTATTCCTGATGACGAAGAGTTTGAAGAAGTAACTGCTTACTATGAAAGTCTTATGGAAGAAGAATAAAATTTAAAGAGTTGCCGTAAGGCAGCTCTTTTTCTTATATATATGAATTGGAGTGATTACCATAGAAAAATTAGCTATATTTGATGTTGACTATACTTTGACTAGTAGAGAAACTTTAAGGCAGTTCTATTATTATTCGTTGAAAAAACATCCTAAAAACATAATTTATGCACCAAGAGCTATGGCTTCAGGTCTTTTATTTGTTATGGGAATATTTGATGAAAAGAAAACTAAAGAAGCTTTTTTAAAGTTTATTCATGGTATGAATGAAGAGAATATGGATGAACTAATCAAGGATTTCTATGAAAATAGGTTCAAAAATATTCTATACAAAGATGGAATAGATATGATTAGAAAATTAAAAAGTGAAGGATATAAAATTTATTTAATATCAGCATCTCCTGAATTTTATCTTAATGAACTTTACGAGATGAAAGAAATTGATAAGATAATAGGTACAAAATTTAGGAGAGATAAAAAAAGTTATACCAGATTTATGGATGGTATGAACTGCAAAGGAGAGGAGAAGATAAATCGTCTTATGGCATCTTTAAAAGAAGATAATATAGAAGTTGACTTTAAAGAATCCTATATGTTTTCAGATTCCTTATCAGATTTACCTCTTTTAAAGCTTGTGGGAAAACCATATTTAATAAATTATAAGAAAAAGTACGATGGTATAGAAATACTAAGGTGGAAGTAAAAGGAGTTTAGTATACTTTTAGTAGAAGGAAATTTGATTAATATATAGAATTATACAAGTGGATATTCAAAAGGATTATGAATATTTAGATTTAGGGGTGAAACTTTGAATAAATTGCAATATCTTGCGATATTTATAGAAGAGTCTAAGGACAACCTTCAATTGATGAGTAATAGTTTATTATCCCTTGAGAAGAACCCTCACAATTTAAATGAGATTGATGTGATTTTTAGAGGGGCTCATACACTGAAGGGAATGTCTGCAGCTATGGGCTTCCAAACCATGTCAGAGCTTACTCATAAGATGGAAGATATACTGGCAATTATAAAAAATGGATTGGTTGGAATTGATGCGAATATAATCAATACTCTATTTAAATGTATAGATATATTGACCTTTATGATAAACAATATAAGTGATAAAGGAAATGCAGAGTATGATATAATTTCCGTTGGTAGTGAAATAGAGAAAATAAATTCATATATAAAAAGAAGCATACAACCCAAAGAAATAATATGTTCCAAAGATTTGAATAGGTCAGCTTTAAAAGAAGATATGAAAAAAGCAGTCATCGGTGAGGAAACTATAGAAATCCATAAAAATATAAAAGTTGACATTGAAAAATTAGATGAAATAATGAATTTAGTATCTGAACTACTTATCCAAAGATTAAATTTAGAGGAAATCACTAAGGATAATAGGATCACTGTTTTAAGTGACACTCTTGAAGAGATGACTAGAACTACATCAAAACTTCAAAATTTAGTTGAGAATATAAGTATGATGCCTTTAGAGGTTGTATTTAATAGATTTCCAAGAATGATGAGAGATTTAGCTTTAGAGTTAAATAAAGACATTAATTTTGTCATAGATGGAGAAGAAACTAAGATGGACAGAACTGTCATAGAAGAAATAGGTGAACCTCTAATTCAAATTTTAAGAAATGCTGTGGACCACGGTATAGAATTTAAGGAAGAAAGAATTAAGAATGGAAAGAGTCCTATAGGAAATATAAAGCTTACAGCCTATGAAGAAGGTACAAATGCCATAATAAAAATATCTGATGATGGAAGAGGAATAGATGTAGAAGCTTTAAAACTAAAAAGAGACTCTTTAAATTTAGAGAAAAAAGATCTAGATAAAGATGAGATTCGAAAATTAATTTTTACTCAAGGATTTTCCACTAAAGATGTAGTTACCAATGTATCTGGTCGCGGTGTTGGAATGAGTGTTGTAAAATCTAAAATTAATGAACTTGGTGGTACTGTAGATTTCTATAGTTCAAAAGGAAGAGGAGCTATATTTATTATAAAAATACCATTAACTTTAAGAATTTTGTCAGCCATAATAGTAAAGATAGGTTTAGATATTTTCGCAATTCCGCTATCATACATATATAGGATTATAAGTGCTGAAGAAATTAACATGGAGTATATTAACAATAAAAAAGTACTAAATTACATGGGAAGGCAAGTGCCTATAATTAATATGTATGGAGATATTAAAGCAGACAAAGAAAATTTCGTAATAATGGTGAAGGCAGATGATAGAATTTTAGCTATTCTGACTGATGACCTTTTGGAACAGCGAGAAATAGTTATTAAACCTCTTGGAAAACCGCTTTGCGATTTAAAACAATATATGGGAGCAACTATTTTGTTAAATGGGAGAGTTGCCTTGATTTTGGATATTGGTGCCTTTAAAGATATATAGGGGGATTTTTAGATGAATAGGGAAGAGTTTAATGATATTGAGCTTGATGCTATTAAAGAAGTAATAAACATAGGCTCAGGTAATGCTGCTACAGCAATTTCAGAGCTTATAAATAAAAAAGTAAATATGACTGTTCCAAAGATAAGCATATTAGGTTTTGATGAGATATTTGGGAAATTAGATGCGGATAAAATAGTACTTTCAATAGGTACGAGAATATTAGGGGAAATACATGGAAGTATACTTTTTGTGTTAGAGAAGAACAAGTTCAATGAATTTGCAAAACTCTATGAACCAAGGGAAGAGAAGGATAAATCAAATTTAAACTTAGAAATTCTTCAAGATGTTGGTGGGATTGTTGCACAATATTTTATAAAATCCATATCAAAATTTACAGGTCTTGATGTTGTTTCTTCATGTCAAGAGGTAGTAGAGGATGCACTAGGGGCTATCTTATCTACTACATTTATAGAATTAAGTCAGTTTGAAGAAAAAGTGGTTGACTTAGAAATAAGATTTTTAGTATCAGAAAACTATGAAAATGTTATAGGACATCTTTACTATATTCCAACTACTGATTCTTTAGACAAGATTCTAAAAGCATTAAAAGTAAGATAAAACGGGGGATAGATAAAATGAATAGTGTTTTGATTGTGGATGATGCAGCATTTATGAGAATGATGATAAGAGATATATTGGAGCAGAATGGATTTTGTGTAGTGGCAGAGGCTAAGGATGGCGTTTCTGCAATAGAACAATACAAGAAGTACAAGCCAGATATAGTAACCATGGACATAACAATGCCTGATATGGATGGTATTAAAGCTGTAGAGGAAATAAAAAAAATAGATAATAGTGCAAAAATAATAATGTGTACAGCTATGGGACAGCAAGCTATGGTTATGGATGCAATAAGAGCGGGAGCAAAAGAATTTATAGTAAAACCTTTTGAAGAATCTCAAGTCCTTGAAGCTATACACAAAGTTGTAGGATGTGAATAGCATTATGCGGATTTTAATGGTTAGCCTAGAAGAAGAGATTTTTGCAATAGATATAAAAAAAATTAAGCTTATAAGAGAAATCGTAAATATAACAAGAGTTCCGTCAGCACCTGGGTATATTAAGGGGATTATGGACTCCGCTGGAAATATAATTACAGTTATAGATATGAAATTTCTATTGGATATAGATAATAAGAACAGTGAAAAAAATATAGTTATATTTAATGCGGAAAAAGAAAAAGTAGGCATTGCGGTAGATAAAGCTTTAGAAGTTCTTGAAGTAGATGAGGACAAAATAGAAGTATATGAGGGAAACAAGTTCCTTTATGGAATAGCAGAAGTGAAGGAAAAAAAAGTATTTATAATAAATACAGATAATATTATATAAGGACGAAAATTAGATTTATAAAATATAAGTCTAATTTTTAGTCCTTTATTTTTTATATCAGAATATAAGGTTTATCCTTCTCATATAATTTATTATTAGAATTATGGAGGGGTTTTATGGGTATAGGATATATATTGGGATGTTTAGTCAGCATACTTTTGTGGAAAATCAATAGACAGCAGATTTTTAGAAAGATAAATGATAAGTTAATAAAGATATTTAGGGAAAAAATAATAGTTGAGGTCATATATCTATCTCTCATAATAGGGCTATTTTTCCTATATTACTATTTTGGAGCTACTGAATACATGAATTTTTTAACAGCTTTTTTGATAATAGACATAAGCTATAGTGAGAGATATAATCTAAATTTAAATGATAAAATACAGTTTTATAAATCTTTATCACTTTTGACAAAGGGGATTTTATGTGGATTTATAGCACCTTTATTTTACATAATGGTTTTTAGAAACAACTATTATGGACTAGTATATTTTATGATTTATCAGCTTTATGAGACAGGAGACTATGTAGTTATAGATTTTATTTTTAGAATAACTACTGTGATACCATCTCTAATACTTCAAGGCATATATTACATCATATACATTTTTAAGAATAGAACATTAAAAATGGATTTCAAAGGTGATTATTTTTCAAATGTGATAAAAAGACCTATTTTGAATCCAGATATAATGGCAGCATATATAGAAAATATAAATTTTTATTATTATTTTCAGAGTAGGAACACAAGTTATATAAAGAGTTATGGCAATTTTAATTCGAAAATTGATAAAGAATGCATCAAAGATTATCTTAACATAATATACGGAATAGCATTTTTAGTATTTATAATATTTTTGATTATAAGAATATTTTAGATGAAAAATCAGCAGATTTCATAAGAACATCTGCTGATTTTTTGTTTAATTTAGAGATGCGATGGTAGCTGTTATTGGAGGTATAACCTGCTTTTTACGAGAAAGAACTCCAGGAAGAAATACTGAAGTTGTATTATCAAAATCTACGTTAAAAGTTTTTGATATTATATCCTTATCTGGACCAACTACAAGGATTTCTGAGCCTTCTTTTAGAATATCCGTAAGCATAAATACTAAAATTCTAAAGCTGTTTTCCTTAGCATAATCCTCCATTAAACTTAAGATATCGTCTTTTAGAGACTGAAAACCTTCAATATCCATAGTATTTATTTGAGATACACCTATCTTTATATTGTCTATGTTAAACACTTTAAAGTCTTGATGTAATATTTGTGAAGGTGTTCTTCCACTTAAGGATGTTCCGGCTTTAAACATTTCTTTGGCAAATTCGTTTATGTCGATATCAGCTATTTTTGAAAGTCTATTAGCCATGATTTTATCAACTTGAGTACAAGTTGGAGATCTAAATAAAAGTGTATCAGATATTATAGCGGCGCATAGTATACCTGCTATTTTCTTTGATGGTATTATACCATTTTCAAAGAAAATTGATGATACTATAGTCGAAGTACTTCCAACTGGCTCGTTTCTGAAATAAATAGGATTACCAGTTTGTATGTCGGCAATTCTATGATGGTCTATTATCTCTAAAACTTCTGCATCTTCAAGTCCGTGTACAGATTGACCTCTTTCATTATGGTCTACCAAAATTACCTTCTTTTTAGCTTGAGCTATAAGATGATACCTAGAGATGCTTCCCATTACCTTATTGCTTTCATTTACAACAGGGTAACTTCTATATCTTGTTTCAAGCATTACACTTTTGATTTCATCAACAAAGTCTTCTGTGGAAAAGCTTACAAGGTCATCTGTAGTCATTATATAGCTTACAGGTATACTTTGTGTTATAAGCCTTGAGGCTGTGAAGGAATCGTAAGGGGTAGATATTATACTACAGTTATTTTCTTTAGCTTTATTTATAAGAGCATCGCTTAAATAATGCTTTCCTGTAACTATAATAAGTGATGCTTTTGAATTGATAAGAAGGGATTGAGCATCTTCTCTATCGCCACAAATTGCAATGTCTCCTTCTTCCACGATATCTTTTAAGCTATCTGGATGCATGGCAGAAACAACGATTTTACCCTTAAAGGAAGGGGTGCTAGTACAATATATTATCTCTCCGGATAATGTATCTAAAATGTTATCTAAAGTAGTGTGGCTTTTTCCTAAAATATGGCTGTCCCAAATGTCCATGCAGGTAGAAGTAAGGTTTGATAAAGAAACAAGGCCTATTAGATTATTATTTTCATCTGTAACAGGCAATGTTTTTGCGTCATTTTTTTTCATTATAGTCCATGCCATCTTAACAGATATGTCTTTTGATATAGGGGCTATATTATCTATATGAAGGTCAGATACTTGAAGCTTTACGGTTTCTATTAAAGTAGGCTCTTCTACTCCGAAATAGTCAAGTATAAATTTAGTTTCTCTATTTACTTCTCCTAGTCTTGCTGCCATGGCTGTCAATATACCTATTTTATTTTTAAAGTATGCATAAGCTATAGCGGCACAGATTGAATCCGAATCAGGATTTTTGTGTCCTGTGATGTACAATACGTCTTTCAATAAAAACGCCTCCTTAAATTAGCACTGATACATATTTTTATATCACAAATATTTCATATACTCAAGGGGTATTAACATATATTACTATATAACATAATTTTAATACCAGAGGAGAGATAAAATGGTTGAAGAAAAAGATTTAATAATTGGTTTAACAAACGAAGAAGCTGAGAAAAGATCAAAGGTCTATGGATTAAATACTCTTCAAGACAAGAAAAAGATATCTCCCATCCTTATACTTTTAGCACAGTTCAATGATTTTATGACATGGGTTTTAATAGCTGCCACTGTGATATCTGGGATTATGGGTGATATGGCCGATGCTATAACTATACTTATAATAGTTATAATAAATGGTTTATTAGGTTTTGTTCAGGAGTATAGAACAGAAAAATCCTTAGAGGCTTTAAAAAATTTGGCAGCTCCTACAACTAAAGTTTATAGAGATGGGAAAATATGCGTTATCAGTGCAGAAAAGATTACATTAGGTGATGTAGTAGTATTAGAAGCAGGAGATAGAATACCAGGTGATGGAATACTCATTGATGGCAATGGAATTATGGTAAATGAATCTCTTTTGACTGGTGAATCTGATGGTGTTGAAAAGAACTTAAGAGGAAATAACAAAATATTTATGGGAACGATAGTTTTAAAGGGAAAAGCTTTAGCTAAGATAACAGAAGTGGGAATGTCTACAGAAATGGGAAAGATAGCTGATATGCTGTCAAATATAGAGGAAGAAAAATCCCCACTAAAAGAAAAGTTAAATAGAGTTGGACGAGTTCTTGTTGTAGTATGTATGGGAATATGTGCAGTTGTAACTTTAGTTGGAATAGCAAGGGGACAAGAACCAAGAGAAATGTTTCTTTTAGGAGTGTCACTAGCCGTTGCCGCTATACCAGAGGGACTACCTGCAATAGTTACCGTATCCTTAGCATTAGGTGTCTCAAGAATGCTTAAGAGAAATTCACTTATAAGGAAACTTCCTGCAGTTGAAACTCTAGGGTGCACCTCAATAATATGTAGTGATAAGACAGGTACTCTTACGGAAAATAAGATGACTGTAAAAGCTATGTATTTTAATAGTAATTTATATGAGACAGATAAAATGTCATTGCCAGAAAACATACTTTTAAAGAAAGCCTTTACTTATTGTAATGACTGCAACTATGATTTTGAAAATAGATCCATAGAAAAAGGACTTATGGGTGATCCAACAGAAACAGCTTTAATAAGTGCTTATTTTAGAAATATGAAGGACATAAAAATATTTTTAGCAGGAGCCCAAAGAATTTATGATCTTCCTTTTGATTCCTCAAGAAAGATGATGTCTGTAGTAGTGAAAGAAAACGGAAAAGAGATGTGCTATGTTAAGGGTGCTCCAGAAAGATTAATTGGAAAATGTAAATATATACTTTTAAATAATTCTGTGGTTCCCTTTGATTACACTTTAAAGAATAAAGTTTCAAAGGTTATAGAAGAAATGTCACTTAAGGCTTTAAGATGTATAGGGGCAGCCTACAAGGATAGTGGCATTACAAAAAATGAATCTTTAGAGAGAGATCTTATTTTTCTAGGTATAGCTGGCATTATAGACCCACCAAGAAAAGAAGTTAAGGATTCTATTTTAAAATGCAGAATGGCAGGAATAAGACCTGTTATGATAACAGGAGATCATAAAAATACAGCATTTGCCATAGGAAAAAAAATTGATTTATGTACATCTATGGATGAAGTTATGACTGGTGAAGAAATAGAAAATATAAGTGATAAAGATCTTGTAAAAAGAGTTATGAAAACAAAAATATACGCAAGGGTAAGTCCCAATCATAAGCTTAGAATAGTTAAAGCTTATAAGAGTATTGGAAAAGTAGTTGCTATGACTGGAGATGGAGTTAATGATGCTCCTGCTATAAAAGAAGCTGATATAGGAATAGCTATGGGTATATCAGGAACTGATGTATCTAAAGAGGCTTCTGCCATGATACTTATGGACGATAATTTTTCAACTATAGTTTCTGCAGTAGAAGAGGGAAGAGTAATATACAATAACATACGAAAATTCATTAGATACTTGCTCTCATGTAATTTGGGAGAAGTTTTAACTATGTTTTTAGCATCTATGTTTAGTCTTCCAATACCATTATCTCCAATACAAATACTCTTTGTAAATCTTGCTACCGATGGGCTTCCAGCAATAGCTCTAGGAGTAGATCCGCCAGATAGTGACATAATGGGTGAAAAGCCAAGGAAAAAGAATGAGGATATATTTGCTAGAGGACTAGTTGAAAAGATAGTTATAAGGGGAGCTCTTATAGGAATTTGTACCCTTTTAACATTTATAGCGGGAATGTACTATGGATTTAGCATCAGAACCTGCAGGACTATGACTCTTAGTACTTTAGTTTTATCACAATTAATCCACGTGTTTGAATGTAGATCAGAAAGACATTCCATATTTGAGATAAAATTATTTACTAACCCATATTTGGTTGGTGCAGTATCGGTATCTATAGTTATGCTTTTATCTATAATATATATACCGTTTTTCTCATCAGTCTTTCAAACTACAATTTTAAACATTGGACAATGGCTCATTGTAGTTTTCTTCTCAGGAATAATAGCCATGATAAACAGCTTATATCTATATAGAAAAAGGTAATAAAAAAGCGGCTAACCTTTAAGGTTAGCCGTTAATGATTTACTTGTATCTAACTCTTTTAACCTGCTGCTTCATTGGTGTATCCACAGGAACTAAATCGCGCTTAGTAGTTAAGTTTCTAATGTTCATAACTTCTATGCTGTCTCTGCTTTCTTTGCCTTTTTTAGCCTTTAAGCCTTGAATTATTACAGAGTGACCTTGAGTTACTACTATAAACTCAGGCTTTTTAAACCATTTATTTTTTTGATAAACACATTTTGTTACATTTTTTGTTCCTTGAGGTCTAACTATTAATGTAGCAGTTAGCTTATGAAAAATCCAAAGAATTCGTTTTTCTTCTACCTTAGCAGAAACTACACTTCCTTGAACTTGTGTTAATCTGTCACCATATTTTTTAAAATAGGCATCAGTATAATGCTGTACAAGCTTATCCTTAAATCCCATATTGAAGACTCCTTTACTATAAATTATAAATGTATTATTACATCAGTTTAACATATGACTAAGAAATATTATATCATAGTATAAATATCATTAAAATAGCTTATATAAAATTTGTGTAGGAAAACTTAAGGTAAATGTTATATAAAAAAGAAAAATCCTATATTAAACTTTTATTTTTTATATTGTTACTAAAAATCGCAGTATTGAATATTAATATAATAGTAATGTTTTGAAGGGAGGACTATCTTTAAAAAAATTAAAGATAGGTGTGGCTATGAAGAGAAAATTAACCTCTAAGGAAGTAATATTTCAGTTTGATTTTAAAGGCGAAGACATGGATCTTTCTAAAGACTATGTTCTTCACGAATATAAAGACGTATACAAAGAGATAGAAGAGATAGTATTACAAGATAAAAAGGGAGACTTAAATATATATTTAGTAGATGACTTCTCCAAAGACAAGATAAATAGCCTTGTAGCTAAGATAGAAAATATGTTGAAAAGCAAGAATTCACCTAAGGATATTTGCTACGTCATATACGACAATGAAAAAGCACCTAAAGTGCTTATTTTAAAAAATGGGATGGCTAAAAAGCTTAAAGAATCCTTAGAATTTGTTAAAGATGAGATGTATAAGCTTATTTTAAAGTTTTATAGTACATCAGCAGCAAATGATAAAGATATAATCATGGAAGAATTAAATAAAAAGAGAAGTGATTTGATAGAATTCTTAGTGGAAAAAGCTAAAGATGAAGGTTTTGATATAAAGGCTACAGCTCAAGGTTTTGCCTTTATGCCTTTAAAAGAAGAGGGCGAAGCCATGACTACTAAGGAATACGATGGCCTTGATATGCTTCTAAAGGAAGAAATTTTAGGCAAAGTATCAAAGCTTAAGACTTCGGCCCAAGATATACTAGAATCCATAAGAGAGATGGAAGACAAGTATCTAGATAAGGTGAAAGTAATAATGAAGGCTTATCTAGGTGACAAAAGCAAAGATATAAAAGAGACATGCTATAAGGATTTAAATGGTGATGATACATCTATGAATTATTTGGAATTTGTAATAAATAGCATTATAGATTCTACATCAGAAAATTTTTCTGGGGAGATTGAAGATGATGCTGATGTCATAGACAAGATTATAGAAAAATTTATTATAAATATAATTGCAGATAATAGTAATGTGGATCATCCAAGAGTAATATTCGAAAGTAATCCTACAGTATCCAATCTTATGGGGAAAATAGAATATGAGACTCAAAGTGGAGCTTATGCTACAAGTCCATCATTAATATATGGGGGATCTCTTGTGAGAGCTAACGAAGGAGTTTTAATTGTAAGGGTTACGGATATATTGAATAATGGAGGGGCTTATGAATATTTAAATAAAGCCATATTCAATAAAAAAATAAGCTATGATTTTTATAGGAGTTATTTAGAAATACTGTCTTTAAGTACTTTAGACATTGAGGAAATCCCCTTTGATACAAAAATAATAATGGTAGGAGATTTTGAGGTTTACAATATATTATCAGAATATGATAGTAATTTTAAAAGCAATTTTCCAATACATTTAGAATCGAATCCAGTTGTGAAGATATGTAAGGAAGACATGGAATGCATAAGGATTAGATTAAATACTATAGTTAAGGACAATAATCTGCTTCCTATAACTCAAAGCGGCTTTAAAGAGATAGTGAAATATTTGTGTAGAAAATCTGAAAATAGAGATAAGATTTATTTTAACGATGAAGATATTGTAAGATTATTGCAAAGATGTTGTATAAAAGCAAAGATAAGTGGCAAGAATCAAATAGATGAAGCATCAATCCAAAAAATAACAGAAGCAAAATCTATTTTTGAAATCGAAAATCTTGATATGTACAAAGAAGGAAAGATTCTTATAAATGTAGATGGAATAAGAAGTGGTTCCGTTAATGGATTATCAGTGGTAGGGACAAAGGATATAAGCTTTGGAAAACCTATAAGGATAACTTGTGTATGCTATAAAGGTGATGGTAATATATTAGATGCCCACAAAGAAAGCAAGCTTAGTGGAAAGATTCATGAGAAATCCTTAAATATTTTAAAAGCGTATATAAATAGTCTTTATGACAAATACAACTCACTTCCTATAGATTTTTATTTGAGCTTTGAACAAGTTTATGGAAATCTGGAAGGAGATAGTGCCTCTGTAGGAGAGGTACTAGCAGTATTGTCAGCTTTAAGCTCTATTCCGATAAAACAAAATATAGCTGTTACAGGTTCAATCAATCAATTTGGGGAGATTCAGCCTGTAGGAGGGATAAATGAAAAGATAGAGGGATTTTTCAATTTGTGTGATAGCATTTCAAAAGTTAATGGAAAAGGTGTGCTTATTCCAGCTAGCAATGTTAGCGATATAATCCTCAATCACAGTATAGAAGAAGCTGTTAGAGAAGGAAGATTTTCTATTTACACTATGAATACTATAGAGGATGCTGTTGAAACTCTTATGGAAGACATGAATTGGGGGCGTTTTATGGAAATTAGCACTAACGAAATAAAAAGATTTGTTGGAAAGAAAAAATAGATTATAAACAAAGATATGAATTTTTATGGAAAAAGAAGGAAAAATACTCCTTTGCGTAGAATATGAATGGAGCAGGACATTATGACTGCTTTGTTAAAATATAATTTTTAAATTTACAGTGATAAAAGATATTCTATGTAAAGGAGGAGTACTATGTATTTAAAATTTGATGAACAAGATAAAACTTTAATTGTGACCTTACTAGGTGAATTAGATCATCACAGCTCTGAAGAAGTTAGAAATAAAATCGATTATAGATTAGACAATGATGATATAACAAAACTTATCTTAAACTTTTCAGGAGTTACTTTCATGGATAGCTCAGGCATAGGAGTTGTTATAGGAAGATATAAAAAAATCACAATGAAAAATGGATCGCTTTCTGTAGTGTCAGTTAGCAGCAGGGTGAAGAAAATCTTTGAGCTTTCTGGCATGTATAAGATAATAAAAGAATTTGGCACTATAGAAGAGGCTTTAGAGAACTAGTGATGGGGGGATAAATATGCTTCATAATAAAATGAAAATAGAGTTTTTAAGCAAATCAGAAAATGAGGGCTTTGCAAGAGTTGCTGTAGCAGCCTTTGTTTCTCAAATTGATCCTACTATTGAAGAGATTTCAGACCTAAAGACAGCAGTGTCAGAAGCTGTTACAAATTCTATCATACATGGATATGAAAACAAAGAAGATAACCTAGTTATGATAGAGGCTGAAATAAGTGACAATAATGTTACTGTTATCGTAGAAGATAATGGAGTAGGTATAGAGAATGTAAAGGAAGCTATGGAACCCTTATACACTTCAAGACCAGACCTTGAAAGATCAGGTATGGGATTTACTGTGATGGAAAGTTTTATGGATAATTTAGAAGTCATCAGCGAGAAAGGAAAGGGTACAAAGGTCATAATGAAGAAAATCTTTAAATCAGT
>JALEZF010000076.1 GCA_022773025.1 Clostridium sp.
TCTTTATAGGCAATATGATTCCATATGGAGACGTTCTGTAGTCAAAGCATTTATGGCATTGCTTTGCGTAAAAGAGGAAAAGTATCATGAATCTCTAAAATATTTAAAGAGTGCAGACATGCATTCTCAGAAGATAAAAAATCCTCATGAAGTAGGAATGGTGTATAGAGTGAAAGCAGAGATTAGAATAACTATGGAGGATAATGAAAAACTTAGAAAGGTGTTTTCTAGATATTTGGACAAGGATATAGACCATTATTGTGAAGAAGGCATAAGATTTTTGAAAACCTCCAGAGACAATTATGAGATAGAGGTTATAAATATAATGAGAAAAAATTATATGAATTTATAGACGTTTTATAGACGTTTTAGAGGCAATAAATTTGATTTATTGTCTCTAATTTTTTATAAATTCAATAAATCCTAAAATAAAATAGAAAAAGAAAATACACTTCATCGAAGTAAAGTTATAAATTAGAAAAATAAATATATTTTTTAAAAATATGTAAATAGACGATAAACTGACGAAGTATTGATATAATAATTACAATAACAGAAATCTTATATAAATAAGATTATATAGTAAAAGTATTATTTATCATATTGCAGCAAAGTTATGGCATAAACATTATATTTACGCAGGGGGGAAATAATAATGAAAAAGCTAAAGGAAATTATTTTGAATGGAAACGATTTGACTTTAGATGACATGGTGGCAGTAGCTAGAGATGGAGTTAAGGTACGTCTTAGTGAAGAAGCTGTAAAAAATGTTTTAGATTCAAGAAAGATCATAGACCACATAGTGGAAAATGAGAAAACTGTATATGGGGTGACTACAGGTTTTGGAGAATTTTGCAATGTAACTATATCGAAAGAAGACTGCAAGAGCCTTCAAGAAAATCTCATAAGGTCACATGCCTGTGGTTATGGTCCTAAATTTCCAAGTGACACAGTAAGAGCAATAATGGTTGCTAGAGCTAATGCTTTGTCTAAAGGATATTCAGGAATAAGGTTAGAAACTTTAAATACACTTATAGATATGATTAATAAAGGGGTACATCCTTCTATACCTGAAAAGGGATCCCTAGGAGCATCTGGAGATTTAGCACCCCTTGCTCATATGGTTCTTCCTATGCTTGGACTTGGAGAAGCAGAATACAAGGGAGAAATTCTACAAGGAAAAGAAGCTATGGACAGAGCTGGGATTCCTATAATCCAGTTAGACGCAAAAGAAGGACTTGCCCTTATAAATGGTACTCAAGTACTTACGGCTACTGGAGCGCTAGCAACTTATGATGCAATAAATCTTTTAAAGATAAGCGATATTGCTGCAGCTTTAACTATGGAAGCTTTAAGAGGAATAACAGATGCTTTTGATGAAAGAATTCATATAATAAGACCACATAAAGGTCAACTAGCTACAGCTAGAAATATATTGAGATTAGTAGATGAAAGTACCTATGTAACACGTCAAGGACAGCTTAGAGTACAAGATGCTTACTCTATAAGGTGTGTACCACAAATTCATGGTGCCAGCAAAGATACAGTGAATTATGTTAAGGATAAAGTTGAGATAGAAATAAACTCTGTTACAGATAATCCTATAATAACAAGAGAAGGAGATGTAATATCAGGAGGAAACTTCCACGGTGAACCGATGGCATTAAGCTTTGACTTTTTAGGTATAGGGGCAGCTGAAATTGCTGATGTATCAGAGAGAAGACTTGAAAGACTTATAAACCATCAATTAAATGACCTTCCAGCTTTTCTTGCTAAACATGGAGGACTAAATTCTGGATTTATGATAACTCAATATGCAGCAGCAGCCTTAGTATCAGAAAACAAAATACTTGCTCATCCTGCATCAGTGGATTCAATTCCATCATCAGCAAATCAAGAAGACCTTGTAAGTATGGGCACAATAGCTGCAAGAACAGCTAGAGATATAATAAAAAATGCTACAAGGGTAGTGGCTACAGAAATAATGGCAGCATGCCAAGCAATAGATTTTAGAAAAGAAGATAAGATGAACCTTGGCAAGGGAACTAGTGAAGCCTATAGAGTTGTACGTAGTGCTGTGGATTTCATTGAAAATGATAAAGACATAGAAATGTACAAGTATCTTGATAAGGCAACGGAGCTTATAGAAAATGGGACTTTACTAGAAGCTGTAGAAGAAAAAGTAGCTTTAGAATATTAGAAAACTAAAAATAGACGTTTTGTTGATGCAAGGGAGATATAATTAAAAGGAATTTAGTTTTGAATCCTATAAAATAGAGTTTTGGAAATTGAGGAGGAATGAATCATGGCAAAACTAGTTGAATGCGTACCTAATTTTAGTGAAGGCAGAAATAAAGAGGTAGTTGAAAAAATAGTTGATGAAGTGAGAAAAATAAATGGAGTGAAACTATTAGACTATTCAAGTGATGAGGATCATAACAGAAGTGTTATCACAATGATAGGAGCCCCTGAAAAAATAAAAGAAGCGGTGTTAAATGCTTCAGAGGTAGCTATAGAACTTATAGATATGTCAAAACATCAAGGAGCTCATCCAAGAATGGGAGCGGTTGATGTTGTGCCATTTACTCCTGTATCAGACATAACAATGGAAGAATGTATAGAATTAGCCAAAGAAGTTGGAGAGGAATTTGGAAAACTAAATATTCCAGTATATCTATATGAAGATGCAGCAACAAAGGCTGAAAGAAAAAATCTTGCAGACATAAGAAAAGGTCAATACGAAGGCTTTTTTGAAAAGATTAAGGAAGAAAACTGGAAGCCTGACTTTGGACCTCAAGTTATGAACATAAAGAGTGGATGTTCAGCCATAGGTGCCAGAGTTCCTCTTGTAGCTTTCAATGTGAATCTTGGCACAGATGATGTGGAAATAGCTAAAGCTATAGCAAAGAAAGTGAGATTTATAGGCGGGGGTTTACGTTTCGTGAAAGCTATAGGCTTAAAGCTTGAAGAGAGAAATATTGTACAAGTTTCTATGAACCTAGTAAACTATGAGAAGACAGCAGTTTATAGAGCTTTTGAAATGGTAAAGATGGAAGCTAAAAGGTATGGGGTGTCAGTTATAGGAAGTGAAGTAATAGGAACAGTACCTATGAGAGCATTACTAGACTGTGCAGAATATTATTTACAGATAGAAAACTTTGACGTAAATCAAATATTAGAAAAGAGACTTCTTGAGTAGATAGCTTTTAATTTACACAATAATAGTCTGGATTATTTCATTAATTTGCCACTACTAAAATGCAGATAAAATTACAATACTACAAGTATAGAATTAATTGCAAGGTGGTGATATTATGAAAAGGTCCAGATTTTTTATATTTTTTGCTATTATTATTTTATTTTTTTCATATGGTGTGATAGCGAAGGCAAAAGAAAATAAAAGTATTTTATGTATCAATAATTATAATAGGCAAGTGTGGGATGAAGGCGTTACAGATAAGACCTATAGAATAGTGCCAGAAAAGGTTGTATATCTAACTTTTGATGACGGCCCATCTGTGAATAATACATCAAGGATACTAGATATATTAAAAGAGCAGGGAGTAAAAGCTACATTTTTTGTTGTTGGAACAAGGGTAGAAAGTCATCCTGACATTGTAAGACGTATGTATACTGATAATATGTCAATAGCACCTCATTGCAACAACCATGATTATAAAATGGTATATGCATCAAAGGACAGCTTTTTTAATGATTATTACTCATGTATGACATCCATAGAAAGAGTAACCAAAGAAAAAGTAAAAAACTTTGTTAGAATGCCTGGAGGATCAACAAATACCATATGTAAGTCTGATATTATGAAGGATATAAAAGGTGAACTAAAAGAAAAAAATATATATTATATAGACTGGAATGTAAGCTCTGGAGATGCATCTTCTTACAGAGTTCCAAAGGATAAAATAGAGGAAAATATAATGGCATATTCAAAAGGATGGGATACTATAGTTGTTCTAATGCATGATGCAGAGGCTAAGACAACAACTGTAGATGCTCTTCCAGATATAATAAAGTATTTTAAAGATAATGGATATTCCTTTAGAACTTTGGATGATATGAGCAAAATAGAGCTTAATAAGATGATAAAGTTTGGGATTGTTAATAAGTAATCAAAATACGTTATAAGAATAAAATAAGCATTTTATGACATATAAAAATTTTTGTGACACCAACACTATATTAAGTGATTAGGTCACAAAATTTTTTTTGTTTCTGTACCGTTGAAATATTCCAAATGAAAAGAAAATGCCTCTACTTTTAGTTGTCCAAAAGGGTTAAATAGTTTTTATTCTTTAACATCATTTCATCTTGTTTTGAAAAGTATAAATACTTTTTTAATTCGCTGTTAGACCCCTCAAAAGGTGTCTGAGTAAGCATAACCTTAAAAACAGAGGGCTTGAGATAGTCAAAATGAATTCCTGTCAAGAAACCCATATAGTATGATTGTTTCTTTAAAGTTATAGAAAGAGTAATCATTGCAGTTTCTAAAGAATTATAATGATTGTCAAGAAGGAAGGTTGCAATGCTATAAGAGCTTTTAAGGGTACCGTGATAGAGACAGGAACATAGATTTAAGTCTTCAAAATCTGTTACGATATAGTGCAATGTTACATTTATTTCATTAGTAGTATCATCTGGTTTCATTTTTATAATAGAGGTATGTACAGTTTGATTCGTGAAATGGTACATGTATATAGGTTTGTCCATGTCAAAAATTGTATCAGTAAACTTACTTTGAGGAGCTTTTGTACAAGGAAGAAATTCTTTCATATCTACTTTTAGAGCTTCTGCAATTTCAAATAAAGTAATTATATCTATAGCAATTGCCCCTGATTCGTATTTTGATAAAGTAGCTTTACTTTTATGAATATGAGTTGCTAAAATCTCCAAACTCATTTCTTTCTTTTTACGATAAAATCTTATTTTTTCTCCAAGTAGTATAGGTAAAGAATTTTTACTTTCAATATTATTTTTCATGTCTTTTGCGTAGAGTTCAGTTTTATTGTAAATCATTATTCTAACCCCCATTATAGCTGCTGTAATTATCCTTAGATCTTTAAAATAAAGATAATTAAAGTTTTAAATATGAAAAATACAAAGTCATTTCAATCAATAAAAATATATCATATTTTTACAAGCCAATCAATATAAGGAAAAGCTAAGGAGAATCTATGATACTAAGAATATAAAATTTCATCAAATTTCATTGAAAATTTTGTTAAATAAATAATTACCTATTAAACAGGGCCTAAAGAGTAACGAGAAGAAACTTTTCCCTAGGTAAAATTTCTTCTTAGGAAACATCATGGAGTTTGTCCTTTGGTTTAAGTATAGGTATGATTTAATAAACAAGAGTTTGGAAAGGTTTTCAAAAAAATCTTTTTTAGACGTTCTTAATTGTTTGATTTTGTAATAAAGATAATATTAGGACATGCACAGATTGAGAGATTTGTAATTGACCTAAGGATATGCTGAAGCTATTTTAGAAGAGAATTTAAAAAAATCAGCATATTTATGAAAAGTGTACACAGCAAACTTATTTATTGTGGAATTACTTTATTCTGCAATACAAAAATTATAATTAAAAAGGAGAGATAAGTATGACAATGGTATTTGAACAAATGGATCTTTATGGACATGAACAAATAGTATTTGGAAGGGATGACTCAGTAGGGTTAAAATGTATTATTGCAATTCATGACACTACATTAGGACCTGCACTTGGTGGAACACGTTTTTGGAACTATGAAAGTGAAGAAGCTGCCCTATATGACGTACTTCGTCTTTCAAGAGGAATGACTTATAAGAATGCTGCTTGTGGACTTGCTAATGGCGGTGGAAAAGCCGTAATATGGGGAGATCCAAAGAAGTTAAAGAGTCGTGAATTCTGGCATGCTTATGGAAGAATTGTTGATGGATTAAATGGAAACTTTATTACAGCAGAAGATGTAAACACTAATACTCAAGATATTGAACATATACATGAAGTAACTAACTGCATTACAGGTACTGAAGAGATTGGTGGCAATCCTTCTCCATATACTGCAAGAGGAACATGGAGAGGAATGAAGGCTGGAGCAAAAGTTAAATTTGGAAGTGATAGTCTTAAGAATAGAGTAATTATGGTTCAGGGACTTGGAAATGTAGGTTATGGGGTTGCTGAGTTAGCACATTCTGAAGGTGCAATTTTAAAAGTTTATGATATAAATGAAGAAGCTGTAAAGAGAGCTGTAAAAGAATTGGGAGCTGTTTCTGTTTCTGCAGATGAAGTAATATCTACAGAATGTGATATTTTTGCTCCATGTGCTTTGGGAGCTGTTTTAAATAGTAAAAACGTACACGATTTGAAATGCAAACTTGTATGTGGATGTGCTAATAATGTTTTAGTAGATGCTGAAACAGGAGAGGAACTTCAAAAATTAAATATTCTTTATGCACCAGATTATATTGTAAATGCAGGTGGAGTTTTAAACTGTGGTGCTGAAATAAGTGCAGAAGGATACAACAAAGAAAAAGTTATAGAGTTAGTAGATAGAATTTATGATACTACTCTTGAAATTTTTGATATTGCTGAAAAGAATGGAATAACTACTTACGAGGCAGCAGAAAGATTTGCAGAAGCTGTTATAGCTAAGGGAAAGAAATAAATATTTTTTAAATATAGATAAGTCTATGGAGTGGAGTGATAGAAGTGATTACTGAAGACAAGCGAATAAGAATTATTGCAGGACATTATGGGAGTGGGAAGACAGAGTTCGCTGTAAATTATGCAGTTGCTTTATGCAAATTGAAAAGGAAAGTTGCTCTGGCAGATTTGGATATTGTAAATGTATATTTTAGAAGCAGAGAGAAAAAAGAAGAACTAGAGGACATGGGCATTGAGGTTATATCATCCTCATTAATTCAAAATAACTGTGATGTACCAGCAATATCGGCAAGAGTAGTTGCTGCTGTTCACGACCCATCCATAGATTATGTGGTAGATGCAGGAGGAAATGATGTGGGGATACTTGCACTAGCAAGATTACTTCCATATCTTACACCTGAAAATAGTGATTTCTTCATGATAGTGAATACAAATCGTCCAGACACATCAGATGTAGAGGGTATCTTGAAGCAAAAAGAATCTTTAGAAAAAGCAGCTGGTATGGCTGTTACAGGATTTGTACTTAATACAAACCTAATACATGAGACCACAGCTGAAAATATAATTGAAGGAAATAAGATTCTTAATAAGGTCAGCGAAATTTCAAAGGTGCCTATAAGATATACGTCTTATGTGGAAGAGGAAATAAAACTGAATGAAGATGACGTTTCTGGAGAGTTATTTGCTATGAAATATTATATGAGGGAAGAATGGTATTGAAACATTTAACAGGAGGTACCTGATATGAAAAAAATAGTATTCCAGGTTAATGAAGAATACTGTAAGGGGTGTGGGCTATGCGTTGCTGTTTGTCCTAAAAAAATATTAGAACTTTCAGCAGAAAGAACAAATTCAAAGGGATACAACCCTATGCAGATAATAAATGTAGATGAATGTATTGGATGCTTGAGCTGTGCAATGATGTGTCCAGATGTTGCTATACAAATTGAGAACGTGGACTGAACTGAAAGGAGGAGAATGTTATATGACAAAGGTATTAATGAAAGGAAATGAGGCAGTAGCAAAAGCTGCAATAGAAGCAGGCTGCCGTCTTTTTGCAGGATACCCAATTACTCCTCAAAATGAGGTTCCTGAATATTTTGCAAAAGAATTACCTAAGGTTGGAGGAGTTTTTATTCAAGCAGAAAGCGAAGTTGCAGCTATAAATATGATTTATGGTGCAGCAGCAGCAGGAGCTAGAGCCATGACCTCTTCATCTTCACCAGGAGTGGCATTAAAACAGGAGGGTATTGGATATCTTACGAAAGCTGAAATGCCTGCAGTAATCGTAAATATGATGCGTGGAGGTCCAGGACTAGGTGGAATTCAGCCATCTCAAAGTGACTACCACATGTGCGTGAAAGGTGGAGCTAATGGAGACTACCACAATATAGTTTTAGCTCCTGGAAATTTACAAGAAGCAGTTGATTTGATAATGGAAGGTTTTGAATTAGCGGATGCCTATAGAACTCCAGTTATCATTTTGGCAGATGGAATGATAGGACAAATGATGGAACCAGTTGAATTCCATCAGCCAAAGAAGAGAGAACTTCAACCAAAAGATTGGGCTCTTACAGGAAAAAATGGTGGAGAGAAGCATTGTGTACTAAATCTTGAGATGGAACCATTAGACTTAGAAGCATTTAATGTTAGAATGTATGAAAAATATAAGGAAATACAGGAAAAAGAACAGCTTTGGGAAGAATATATGATGGATGATGCAGAATATGCCTTTGTAGCTTATGGAACAGCAGCACGTGTTGTAAAGAGTGCTATAGGAAGCCTTCGCAAAGAAGGATACAAAGTAGGATGCATTCGTCCTAAGAGCTTATGGCCATTCCCAGTGAAGGCCTTTGAAAATAGGGGGAATAATATTAAAAAATATATCTGTGTTGAGCTAAGCATGGGACAGATGGTAGATGATGTGTGTCTTGCATGCAATGATAAAAACATGGTTGAATTCATTGGAAGAACAGGTGGAATTGTTATAAAGCCACAAGAGATTATAGAATTTGCTAAGAGAATAATGGGAGGTGTGAAGTAATGACTGTGTTATTTAAACGCACAAAGGGACTAGAAGAAGTCCAAACACATTATTGCCCAGGCTGCTCTCACGGCATTGTACATCGTTTATTAGCAGAAGTTTTAGAAGAAATGGGTGAAATTGATAATGCAATAGCTATTTCACCAGTTGGATGTGCTGTATTTGCATATAAATATTTTGCTTTTGATGGTATTCAAGCTGCTCATGGAAGGGCACCAGCAACAGCAACAGGAATCAAACGTGTACATCCAGACAAGATTTTAATCTCTTATCAAGGAGATGGAGACTTAGCCTCTATAGGAACTGCTGAAATTGTCCATGCTGCAGCGAGAGGAGAAAATATCACTACAATTTTTATAAATAACGGTATTTATGGCATGACTGGAGGACAAATGGCACCTACAACTCTTCCTGGAATGAGAGCAACAACGGCTCCTTTAGGAAGAGATGTAAACATACAAGGTTATCCTATACGTGTTTCAGAAATGCTAGCTACTCTTGATGGAGCTGCCTACATCGAACGTGTTGCAGTTAATTCTCCAGGTAATGTTAGAAAAGCCAAAAAAGCAATAAGAAAAGCTTTAGAAACACAAAAAGCAGGTGAGGGATTCTCTATGATAGAGATCTTAAGTAGTTGTCCAACGAATTGGGGGAAGACACCAGTGGATTCTATAAACTTTATAAATGAAAAGATGATTCCTTACTATCCTTTAGGTGTTTTCAAAGATAAGCAAAAGGAGGGTTAAATGCCATGACGGATACTCGTATGATTTGTGCAGGATTTGGTGGACAAGGTGTAATGAGCCTTGGGATGCTTTTCACATATGCAGGAATGATTGAAAATAAGCATGTTACATGGTGTCCTTCATATGGACCAGAGATGCGTGGAGGCTCTGCCAATTGTTCTGTAACTGTATCTGATGAAGAGATAGGATCACCACTGATTTCTAAAGATGCCACAGTGGTAGTTATCATGAATAGGGCATCTATAAAATTTATTAAAGATTTGAGACCCGGTGGATATGCATTCTTGAATTCAAGTTTAGTTTCAGATGAAATTGAACGTAAGGACATAAAAATATACAAAATTCCAGTTAATGATATTGCTACAGAGCTTGGAAATACTAAGTTAGCTAATATTGTTATGCTTGGCAGTGTAAATGAACTTTTGCATATTGTAGAGCCGGAATCTGTTGTGGAAGCCTTTAGAAAAGTATTTGGGGAATCAAAGGAGAAATTTATACCACAAAACAAGATGGCTATGCAAAAGGGAATAGATTATGCAAAGAATTTAGAATAGCCATAAAAGATAAAGGTTATATTTAGAAATGTTAAAAAGTTTTCATGATAAATTGCTCATCATTATAAAAGAAACTATAAAAAGTTTCTAAAAAACCGGCAGGAATTGTGATGGTTTCCTGCCGGTTATGTTTTAAAATATAGTTTTATAAATGAGTAGTTACAATATTTTTCTCTTTCATTTCTTTTAGAACGTCTTTAGAAACAATAAGATGTTGTTTTAATTCATCTATTGATTTATTCCAAGGATTTTGAGTGACAATAACTTTAAAGTTAATTGGTCGTAGAGTTTCATAGGAAACTCCTTGAATCATGCCTATCCAATATTCAGCACGTCTCATTGGAACTTCAACGTTAAGCATGATTATTTCTGAATTATTGTAGTAATTGTACAAAATGAAGGTGAGTATATTTTCATGGTTTTTCATGACACCGTGGTAGACACAAGAGCATGATTCCATATTTTTTCCGTCCTTCATATCATAATATAATACAGCATCTCTAACTTTAGGATCATCACTTGGAAGCATATGTACAATTGAAGTTTGAATCTTTTTATCGCTGATTTTATATAGGTATAAATACTCCAAATGAGAAAGCTGTACAAGTCCAGAGGATGATATGAAAGGTTTATCTCTTTTATAATCCAAGAGATATTTAAGCTCCACATCAAGAACCTTAGAGATATCATCTAAGTCACTGATATCCATAGCAATTTTCCCTGCTTCATATTTAGCAACAGTCGCCTTGCTTTTGTGAATAGACTCAGCTAATTTCTCTGTATTCATACCTTTTAGTTTTCGATATAATTTGATTTTTTTACCAATGTAAATTAATAAATTATTATTCTCAATCATACAATGCACCTTAATTTTTTCTATTATTTTTTACTTTCATTACATCTTGAGATTATGAATTCTTTAGCCTTAAGTTCAAAGGTGTCATCTAAAGGGGCTAAAGAAATAGTGCCATATTTCTTTTCCAAAGCTAAAGAGACAAGTCTGTCACTAAGCTCAGGATTTTTTGAAAGAAGAGGTCCATGGAAGTATGTACAATAAGTATTTTTGTAAATACATCCTTCATAGCCATCATCACCGTTATTTCCATAACCAGAGATAACTTTTCCTAAAGGTTTTAAATCTCCAATATAAGTTCTTCCAGAATGGTTTTCAAATCCTACATAGGTTTCCTCTGTATCTTCATTTTTAATTACTGTATTTCCTATAAATCTAGTGTCGCCACCTTCTGTGTATATATCAAGAATTCCAAGGCCTTCTAGCTTTTCACCATCAGGTGTGGTGTAGTATTTTCCTAAAAGCTGGTATCCTCCACATATACAAAGCATAACACCGTAATTATTTATATAAGCTTTTAAATTGTCTTTTTTATTTTTGATAAGGTCATCAGAAACTATTGATTGTTCATAGTCCTGACCGCCTCCAAAGAACACTATATCGTAATCTTCATTTTTAAACTCATCATTCATAGAAACATTAATTATATTTACTTTTATTCCTCGCTTTTCAGATCTATACTTTAAGGCTAGAATATTTCCTAAATCACCATATACATTTAAAAGATCCGGATATAAGTGACAAATATTTAATTCCAAAACAATCCCTCCTTAACTACCAAAGATTTTTGATATATCCCTTACTGTAGAGATACTTTCTGTAGTTTATCATTGCGGTATACGTAGCTAAAAGATAAACTTTTTTATTTTTAGAATTTATTATGGCTTTTGTCATATCTTCAAAAGAAGGGCATAGATTAAAGGTTTCTTCATTAAATCCACATATCTTTAGACGTATTGCCATATCATAAGCTCTAATTCCGCCTATGGCGATATCATCTACATTCAATTCCATGAGATTTTCAAAATTTACATCCCAAATCCAAGATACATCCCTGCCGTCAGCATAATTGTCGTTAAGGAAGAAGCCTAAGGACATATTTTCTTTTGATAGTGATAGAGTGTCTAAAGCTTGATTATATCCAGCTGGATTTTTAACTAATATTATTTTTAGTTCTTTGCCTTCTATATTTACTGTCTCTTGTCTACCAAAAGATGAACTTTGATTTTCTAAAGATTTTATTATGGTTTCATTTGAAACATTAAGCTCAGAAGTTATGGCATAAGCGCAGAGAGCGTTATATATATTATATAGACCTGATTGGCTTAATAGGACTTCTGACCCATTTATAACTACCCTAGAACTGTCTGGTGTAAGATCTAGAATTTTGTCCATAGCATACTTTAAAGTACTCCTCTTATATCCACAGCTTTCACAATAAAAATCACCTAGATGATTATAAGTTATGAAATTATATTTGTATGGAGCTTTGCAGAATTTGCAGAATTTAGCATCTGCATTTACATCTATGGAAGTATCCTTATTTAAACTTTCTTTGAATCCATAATAGATACAAGGGTTTTTTAGATCCATATTTCCAAGAAGGGATTCATCACCATTAAGAACAAGCTTTGATTTCGGTACCTTCCTGACTCCTTCTAAAATCTTATTCAAAGTTGTATAAACTTCTCCATATCTATCAAGCTGATCCCTGAAAAGATTTGTTATTGTAATTATCTCAGGAGTTATGTGCTCAGTGATAAATTTTAAATTTGCTTCATCTACTTCTATTATAGCGTATTTTTCATAAGATTCACTAAAAGAAAAGTCTTCTACGAAGGCTGCAACAATTCCAGAAAGCATATTAGCACCAGTGTTATTTGTCATAACATTAAGTCCAGCTTCCTTTAGAATGTTGTATATCATACTGGTTGTGGTGGTCTTTCCATTTGTTCCTGTAATTAAAATGACTTTATAATTTTTGCTAAGAGGCTTTAAAATATCTCTTTGGATCTTTAAAGCTACTTTTCCAGGAAAATTACTTCCACCCTTTAAGAATTTTTTTGATAGAAACATTGTGATTTTTGATGCTATTACAGCAATATACGTTTTTATACTAATTTTAAACACCACCTATAACTAGTCTACTTACATTATATACAACAAAAACACTTAATAATCAATAGCAATAGTTTAGGCTATAGAGTTTTTATGAAATTTCTGATAAAATTTATATATATTCTGGAGGGGAGAATTTGACAATGAAAGATAATATAAGAGGTATCCTTGAAGCCCTTAGGGGAATAAAGAAAAGCATAAGGTTAAAAGATATAAAAGCTGAGTTTTCGAAAGAGCTAAGAAGAGTTAAGGGGAGTTTTTCTAATTTTGATATAAAAAATAAAAAAGTTATTAATTTTATTACTGTACTTGCAGCTTCAGCCATAATCTTTGCATTCTATGGGGTTAATGGTAGTGAAATTGAAAAAGTTAATTCTCTAACTAGACTCAGTGCTTTAAATGACGGAGAAAGATATTTTTATAGTGGAGATTATGAAAAGTCTATTAAGGAATATGAAAAGCTTTTTCGAAAGGATAATAATCCACTATGGTACTGCAAAATAGCAGAAGTTTATTCTGTTCAGGGAAATCTTGAAAAGTCAAAAGAGTACATAGGACTTTCAAAAAATGAACTTATAAATTTTGAAAAATCTTCATCACAATATCATGGCTTTTATGATATGAAAAAGGAGATATTAAATTATATAGTGTTTAACGAGTATATAAATAAGGATTATCAAATGGCTCTTAAAGATGGAGAAGAGTATATAGATATGGATAAGGACAATAAAGCTCTTATAAAGACCATGATAGCCTTATATAAGGTTACAGGAAATATGGACAAGGCTGAAAATTTATTAATAAATTATCCTGTAGATGATAATTCAGCTTATGATAAAGCAGAGTTTGCTAGAATGCTTATGCTTATAGACAAATGGGATCAGGGCTTTAAGGAGCTAAAGGAAGCTTGGTATTTAGATAAAGATGAATATAAGGTATATGATGTAATTGCTCAAATATCAGCTTATAACAGAGACGATATGGTAAAAAGAATATCAAAACTTATAGATGAGGATAAAAATGAAGTTGCCTACAAGGTGTGGATGGCAAAAATCTACTCTATAAGTGCTGACACCGCAGAAGAGAGCATAGAGCTATTAGATGAAATAAAGGATAGTGACATAGGATCTATACAAGTAAATTTTATGAAAGCTAACATTCATAAGGATGAAAAAGATGTAGAAGGAAATGAAAGTCTAGTAAAGAGCATAATAGATGACAATGAAGATGACTATAGAGTGCTTCATACTGCTGCGTGGTATTATTTTAATAAGGGACAATACAAAGTAGCTCTGGATTATTGCAGTAAATCCATTGAAAAAAATAAGAATTATCCAGACAACTACGGATTTTTAATGCCTGAGATACTAAAAGCTTTAAATAATCCTGAAGGGGGAAAGCCATATTTTAGAACAGCTATATATAGAGAGCCATATAATTATAATATACTTTTGAACATAGCAAATTTTTATTGGGATGCAGAAAAGAACAGTGAGAAGTCACTGGAATATTTTAATCAAGCATCACTTATAAAACCAGAAGACGTAGAAATAAAGTACAATATGGCTATGATAAATATAAATATAAGTAATTTTCAGGATGCAATAGACCTTCTGAGAATTTGTGTGGAAACAGATGAATCTGTTCCAAAATATCATAGAACTCTCGGAACTCTATATATGGTAAATGGAAATACAAAGGAGGGAATAAAGGAAACTAGAGCAGCTTATGAGTCAGACAAGAATGATGTACTTAATTTAAATAATGCAGGTTGCTATTATATAAATTTTACAGATGATCTTGAAAGAGGCGTGTACAACCTTCAAAAAGCTTATGAAGGATTAAATGATACATATGATGAATACACAAAGACTACAATAAAAGAAAATTATGATAAGGCTTCTAAGCTTTTAGAACAGTATCTCACAGGAGAAGAAGGAGAAAGTTTAAAAGTACCTCAATTAGTTTTATTTTATTAGTTTTAGGTTAAGGGAGGAAAAGTAATGTATGCTATAAAATTTGAAAATTTATATTACCCTAAAATATGGGGTGGAAGATCTATGGAGAATTTTAGGGAGGTTCTTCCACAAGGTGACATAGGTGAAAGTTGGGATGTAGCATGCCATAAAAATGGCATGAGCATAGTTTCTAATGGAGAATACAAAGGCATGGCTTTTAATGAACTTATAGAAAAGTTTGGAGATGATATTTTAGGCACTAAAATATCAAAGGATAGATTTCCATTATTATTAAAGATAATAAATGCGAAAGATAAATTATCTCTACAGGTGCATCCAGATGATGAATATGGTTTGAAGCACGAAAAAGATTTAGGAAAGACAGAAGCTTGGTATGTTATGGATGTGGAAGAGGGTGCAAATCTCATAGTTGGCACAAAAGATTGCACAAAAGAAAAATTTATAGAGGCTGTAGAAAAAGGTACTTTTGATCAGTGTGTCAATAAGGTCTATGTAGAAAAAGGCCAAGTTTATTTCGTGAAAAGTGGACTTGTTCATGGCATAGGAGAAGGAGTAACCGTAGTTGAAATTCAACAAAATTCAGATACAACCTATAGAGTTTATGACTACAATAGGGGAAGAGAGCTTCACATAAAAAAGGCCTTAGATGTTATAGATTTTTCTTTGGAAGGGAAAAGAAGTGAGGGTCTAAAGGTATCCTTTAAGGGATATGAAAAGATTTATTATTGCCTAAATCCATACTTCTCTTTAGAAAAATACAATATATCAGAAACTATGTCTGAGGAAAGTGATGAGGAACGATTCTTCATACTAACCTGTGTAGATGGTTGTGGCATTTTGGAATGCAATGGTGGAAAGGAAGAAATAAAAAAAGGTGACAGCATATTTATTCCTGCTTCTTTAGGAAAGTATAGCATCACTGGAAAACTGGAGATACTAAAAAGCTATGTGCCAGATGTTAAAAAAGTAGAAAAAGAAATATTAAATATAGTAGAAAAATAATATAAAATCCATAAAAAACGCCTATTAATAAAATCATGTGCCACATAAGTTACATCTAGGAATTTAACTTATGGTAGGTCAATTTAAAATAAGGCGTTTTTTATAATATTTATTGCTATAAAGGAAAAATGAAAAGTATAATATACTTAAAGGGGGAATGGTTGATGAACATAAAGAAGAATAGATTAATTACATATGCAGTTATAACATGCTTTATGATAATTTTATTTTCGGGATGCAGCCCTGAAAAAAAGGAAGATGATACAGTAGAAAAGCAAGCTCAGCCCTCAATTGAAGCTTTAAATTTAGATAATGAAGAAAAGTTTTACTTAAGTTCTAGTGGAGCTGATAATTCTTTCGTATTTGATTTAAAGAATTATAATTTTAAAAGAGTTAAGCTTTGGGTGGAATATTATTACAAAGGGGAAAAGAAAAAAGACTATCCTATTGGAGAAATAAATATAAATGATGGAGAAAAGCTTTCCTTGTCAATAGTTGAAGATGACAATAGGCAGCTTATAAATATATATGCCTCTGCTAAGGGAAAGAATGATAGTAAAAGAGTTGGACCAGCTGTCATGGAGTATAAGGCTCCTAAAAGCTATCTTAAAGAAATAAAGGCCGTAGAAGGTGCTAGGACTATAATGGACAGCCAAGAGATGTATATAGGTTTTATATGCAAAAATAAAGATGCAATAAGCTTTAATGAAGAAAGCTTAAAAGGTGAACAAAGGGGAGAGAGTGAAATTCTTAGAAATGAATATGCCTATATGATTAAAGCTATATTCTATGAAGAATAATATCATAAACTTTCATATACAAAATACAGATATGTGTTTCAGAATAGATTTATATTTTGAAGCACATTTTTTTATTATTTTACATAAAAAAATTGTAGTATAAGAGAGAAAAAACTAGAATAAAGGTCAAAAAGTATAACATATAAATAAAAAGCATATATAAATTACGTATAATTGTATACTACTCGAAAAAAATACGGAAAAAATAATATCTATTTTCGAAACGTTACTCATATTTGTAATTTATACAAAAAATTCAAAATCCTATTCATGAAGCTGATGCAAAGGTTTATAATTAAAGTAGATTAGCTGAGGAGTTGGATGCTATGGATGATAAGATTAAAAAGATTGGTATATTAACAGGAGGAGGAGACTGCCCAGGGCTAAATGCAGTTATAAGAGCAGTAACAAGATGCTCAATACTGCAGTATGGCTATGAGGTTATAGGTTATAGATTTGGTTATAGGGGACTATATAACAATGAATTTATGTCTTTAACCTTAGATGCAGTCTCAGGAATCCAACACAAAGGAGGAACTATACTATACAGTTCGAACAAGGACAATCTATTCAATTATTCTATCGAAGAAAATGGCAAAAAAATAAAAAAAGATGTATCCGATAAAGCCATTGAAAATATAAAGAAGGAAGGGGTAGATGCTCTAGTAATAATAGGGGGAGATGGTACATTAACCTCTGCTAGAGACTTTGCTAGAAAAGGTGTAAAAGTAATAGGAGTACCTAAGACAATAGATAATGATTTATCAGCTACAGATGTTACCTTTGGATTCAACACAGCTATAGATGTGGCTACAGAAGCATTGGACAGGCTTCATACCACTGCTGAATCCCATCATAGAATAATGATTTGTGAAGTTATGGGAAGAAATGCTGGATGGATTGCGTTAGAATCAGGAATTGCTGGTTCTGCAGACGTTATATTAATACCAGAAATACCTTATGATATAGAAAAAGTTATAGAAAAAATAGAAGAAAGAAAAAAACAAGGGAAAATGTTTAGCATAATAGTAGTGGCAGAAGGGGCTAAACCTAAAGATGGTCAGGTTGTTGTAAATAAAATAGTAGAGGATAGTCCTGACCCTATAAGATTAGGTGGAATTGCAAATAAATTAGCCTATGACCTAGAAAGACTTATAAAAGGAAATGAAATAAGAAGCACCATTTTGGGGCATGTTCAGAGAGGTGGAATAACATCAACTTATGATAGAATACTATCAACTAGATATGGTGTGGCTGCAGCTGAACTAATTCATGAAGGTAAATTTGGTAAAATGGTGTGTTTAAAAGGCAACACCATATGCTTTGAAGATCTAGAAAATGTTATTGGAAAAGAAAAAAATGTAGATGTAGATGGTGAGCTTGTAAGTGTAGCTAGAAAGATTGGAATTTCTTTTGGAGATTAATGAAGTTATGGAGGGATACTGTTGAAAGAAATAAAAAAGTATTTAGAATCTAGAGATGGCGAATATAGTTTTTTCTTTGAAGATTTAGACTGTGGATATATGTATAGCTTTAATGAAGATAAACTCATGCCATCAGCAGGATGTATAAAGCTTCCTATTGCTATGGCGCTTCTTAAGGAATGTGAGGGATGTAAGCTAGATTTAATGGACAAAGTAAATATTGGTCCAGAAGATAAAGTAAACGGTAATGGAATACTTCATGAGTTTAGTGATAGGGAATATACAATTAAAGAACTTTTAATAGCCATGCTCATACAAAGTGATAATACTGCAACAAATAAAATAATAAATATTCTTTCTATAGAAAACATAAATGAAACCATAAAAGCTATGGGATTAAAAAATACAAGGCTTAATGTGATTGCCATGGAAGAAAAATTACATGATGGAGTAAATGAAAATATGACTACGGCATTAGATTTAAGTATGTGCTGGAAGCATCTTTACAAGGAATCTTTTTTAAATGCAGAAAATAGTGAGCTTTTATTAGATATATTAAAGAGACAGCAGCTAAAAAATAAACTTTCTTATTATTTTTACTCTAAGACTAAAGAAGCTGTAGCAAGTAAATCTGGGGATTTAAAGAATATAGAAAATGATTCTATATTGTTTGGGATTCCTCAGGGGAATTTCACTTTTACAGTGCTATCAAAGAGTCTTCCAAGCAATGTATATGGTACTGTGAGCCTATCTAAAGCTGGAAAAATGATGTTTGACATTGTATTAAATGACTGGAGTAAATAAGTTCTGTAACCACTTGACAATATAAGTTTAAAGTGGTATTCTTTATAAAAAGAAATTAACCTTTAAAAATAATCCTGTGAGATTGTTAAGGAAGATGTGAAATACTACGGACTAATTATGGTGCAAAAATACCTTCCCTTAACTGGGATAGGTATTTTTTTATGCCTTTAAATTTAACACCGAGATGTTAAAAAGGAGAGATGGATATGTTAAAAAACAGACATTTAATTGACCCAATGGATTTTACACTAGAAGAGCTTGAAAGTATTTTTAAGCTTGGAGAACAGATAATGAAGAATCCTGAAAAATATCAGGATACATGCAAAGGCAAGATACTAGCTACTCTTTTTTATGAGCCTAGCACAAGAACTAGATTTTCTTTTGAAACAGCTATGCTTAGACTAGGAGGACAGGTAGTAGGTTTTTCGGAACCGGGTTCAAGCTCTGTTTCTAAGGGGGAGAGCATTGCAGATACAATAAGAACTGTAGGTTGTTATGCAGACATAATAGTAATGAGACATCCTCAAGAGGGATCATCTAAAATTGCATCTCTTTACTCAAATATACCAGTGATTAACGCAGGAGATGGTGGGCATCAGCACCCAACACAAACTCTTACAGACCTTCTTACTATAAAGACTACAAAGGGGAATCTTGAGGGCAACGTAATTGGATTGTGTGGAGACTTAAAGAATGGAAGAACTGTACACTCTTTATTAAAAGCTATGTCAAGGTATAAGAATAATAAGTTCATCCTTATATCACCACAGGAATTAGGAGTGCCTGAGTATATAAAGAAAGAGATATTACAAAAGAATAATATAGAGTTCCAAGAGGTTAGAACTATTGAGGAAGCTATTGAGAAAGTAGACATATTATATATGACTAGAATTCAAAGAGAGCGTTTCGATAGTGAGGAAGAGTACATGAGACTCAAAGATTCCTATGTATTAGATAAGAATAAGCTAGATAAAGGTAAAGATGATTTAATAGTACTTCATCCGCTACCAAGGGTTAATGAGATAGCTTATGATGTAGATGAAGATCCTAGAGCAAAATATTTTTATCAAGCAAAATGTGGAATGTACGTTAGAATGGCTCTTATAGCTAAACTTTTGGGGGTGGAATAAATGGTTGTATTAAATAAAGAGAAATTTCAAGTTATAAAAAAGGAATTACCAGAAGAGGTTGTAAATGTTGTAAGGTGTGACAACTCAAAATGTGCAACTACTACAGAAACTTATGTGCCTCACAAGATGCACTTAGTAGATAGAAACAATATGGAATACAGATGCGAGTATTGTGACCACATAATATCTTTTAAAGCAGTATAGTTAAAGCAACTAAGGAGGAAGAATAATGAATATAGTAGATAGATTATATGATAAAGTTGAAGAGGTAGGAGTTGTATGTTTGGGTTTAGATACAAATCCATCATATATACCAGAGGAATATATTAATAGATTTGAAAGTTTAAGTGAAGCTATCTTTAACTTCAATAAGGAAATAATAGATGCTACAGAAGACGTTGTAGCATGTTATAAGGTGCAGATAGCTTATTATGAGGCTATAGGTTTAGATGGACTGATGGCTTATAGCAGAACTGTAAAATATCTTAAGGAAAAGGACCTTATATCTATAGGAGATATAAAGAGAGGAGATATTGCAGATACAGCAAAGATGTATGCAAAGGCTCACTTAGAAGGGGATTTTGAAGTTGATTTTGTAACACTAAGCCCATATATGGGACTTGACAGCATAGAACCATACATGTCTTATTTAGAGAGCGGAGAAAAAGGTGCCTTTGTTCTAGTTAGAACCTCTAATAAGGGAGCACAAGATCTTCAATACATGAACTGTGAAGATGGAGATAAAGTCTTCTACAAAGTTGGAGAAAAGCTTCAAAACTTAGGAGAAAGAGCTATGGCAAAGTGTGGATACAGTAATTTAGGTGCCGTAATAGGATGTACTCATGTTGATGAAGGAAAGATTTTAAGAGAAAGATTAGGAAAGACTTTCTTTCTTATACCAGGATACGGTGCTCAAGGTGGAAAGGCAGAAGATGTAGCTATATACCTTAATAATGGTAATGGTGGAGTTGTAAATTCATCAAGAAAGATACTTTTAGCTTACAAGGGAAAAGATGATGATATGAACTTTGCAAAGTATGCTAGATTAGAAGCCATATCAATGAGAGATGAAATAAGAAAAGCTTGTGGAAGATAGAGACTAGAGAGGAGATTTAAATATGCAAGATTACAAAAAAGAGTTTATAGATTTTATGGTAGAGTGTGGAGTTTTAACTTTTGGAGACTTCGTTACAAAGAGTGGAAGAAAGACACCTTTCTTTGTTAATACTGGAAATTACAGAACGGGATATCAGCTAAATAAGCTTGGAGAATTCTACGCTAAGGCTATAAAAGAGAATTTTAAAGAAGACTTTGATGTATTGTTTGGACCTGCATATAAGGGAATACCTCTTACAGTAGCAGCTTCTATGGCCCTTGACAGATTATATGGAATGGAAGTAAACTACTGCTCTAATAGAAAAGAAGTAAAAGACCATGGAGACAAGGGAATTCTTTTAGGAAGCAAGATAAAAGATAAAGATAAGGTTTTAATAATAGAAGATGTTACAACAGCAGGAACTTCAATATATGAAACTATGCCTATATTAAAAGAGCAAGGTGATGCTCAGGTAATAGGCCTTATAATATCTGTTGACAGAATGGAAAGAGGACAGGGAGAAGTATCAGCTTTAGATGAATTAAAAGCAAAATTTGGATTCAAACCTTGTGCTATAGTTACCATGGCTGAAGTTATTGAGTATTTATACAATAAAGAAATAAATGGAAAAGTTTTAATCGATGATGAAATGAAAAAAAATATAGAAGCTTATTATGAGATATATGGAGCAAAAAATAACTAGTATATAAAGAACCTCTGGATTGTGATTCTGCAATCCAGAGGTTTTTTTACTTTGAGGACTCTTTATGACCATAAACAAGATAAAACAGCAAGGCCACAAATATAGCTCCTCCTATTATATTTCCTATAGTTACAGGAATGAGATTATTTATGGCTCCTGATAAGGTTATATCTTTACCTGATGGAAGTGCATATAATCCACTAGTTTTAGCTAAAAGTCCTGCAGTAAAGTAATACATATTAGCTATACTGTGTTCGAAGCCAGAGATTATAAAAGCACATATAGGGAACCATATTATAGCTATTTTACCAAAGACGTCTTTAGCGGCAAATGAACCCCATACAGCAATACAAACAAATATATTACAAAGTATCCCAGAGGCTAAAGCTTTTGAAAAGGGCATGGCAGCTTTGGTAGCAGCAACTTTTATAGCATAAGTCCCTAAAGCTCCGGAATTTGCATCGAAAGCTCCGCTTAGCATTAAGAGTAATGTTACTACAATAGCTCCTAATAGATTGGTAAAGTAGACAATGATTAAGTTTCGTGCCATAGTTTTTAAGGATATCTTTTTCTCTAAAAGAGGAACTGTAAGAAGAACGTTTCCTGTAAACAGGTCAGTACCACATAAAATTATTAGAATAAGGCCAATAGGAAATATGCTTCCTGCTACAACTTTAGAAAGTCCGTAGTTTGCAATGCTGTGAGAAGCGGCTGCTGATGCAAATCCACCTAGGGACAAAAAGATACCGGATAAAAATCCTAAAACAATAGTTTTCTTTAAATGGTAGTTAGCTTTTTTTTCATAGGCTGCTAATACGCCGTCGTAAGTTTCTTGAGGTGTTAGTATAAGTTTTTCCACTTAAATGAGCTCCTTTCAAATGTAATAATTTAAAAATATTACCAATAATAGAATAACACAAAATCACCACAGATTTAAAATAAAATTCTTATAACCTATTGTAAATTTTATAAAACAGTGTTATATTTAATTTAGATAAAAAATGAAACACATAATAATAAAACTAAAGAACCTTTTATATAGTGGGTTTGACTGTATTAATTGTTTTTATAAAACTGTATTAAAATTCTTGGCTTTAATAGAATATCATAATAAAAAACTTCAGTCAAAGGAAAAGCTAAAAGTTATAAAATATAAAATAGTTTGATTTATATGTGAACTTACAAGACTTTATGAACCAATGAAAAAGGATGGAAAAATTATGGATGGCAGAATTCACTCTATAGAGAGTATGGGACTTGTTGATGGCCCTGGAATACGAACAGTAGTATTTTTGAAAGGTTGTGCACTTAGGTGTACGTACTGTCACAATCCAGATACATGGACAATGGAAGGGGCTACGCTTATGTCCCCTGAAGATATATATAAAAAGGCATCAAGATTTAAACCTTATTTTGAAAGTAGCGGTGGAGGGATAACTTTTTCAGGAGGAGATCCTCTTCTTCAACCAGAGTTTTTAATAGAAACTTTGAAGCTTTGTAAAGATGGAGGAATACATACTACAATAGATACATCAGGATATGGTATTGGAAGATACGAAGAGATTTTAAAGTATACAGATTTAGTTATGCTTGATATAAAGCATGTGACTAAAGAAGGATATATAGACTTAACAGGACAAAATGGAGATGAAGCCTACAAATTCTTAAAAGCATGTCAAAGCTGTGGTACTAAGCTCTGGATAAGGCATGTAGTAGTGCCTGGAATTACAGACAGCATAGAGCACTTAGATGCTTTAATAGATATAATAAAAGGTATAAAAAATGTTGAAAAAGTTGAGCTTCTTCCATATCATACTTTAGCTATGGACAAATATAAAGGTTTGGGTATGAAATATAAGCTTGATGGAATTGAACCTATGGATAAGGACAAATGCAAAGAATTGGAGCAATATGTCCTAAGTAAAATTTGTTAGTAATGATATAAAATAAATGAACATGGATTAAAAGATAAGGTGCTGAGTTAATTAACTCAGCATTTTATCTTTTTTGTAAACATTTCATAATGATTTCAGCAATTTTATGTGATATAAAATATATAATAGACATGTTTTATGGAGGGACTAAGATGTTAAAGAGATTTATTTCAATTGGTGTATTAGTTCTTAGCCTCACTATACTATTTGCAGGTTGTGGGAAGGCAGAAAAGAATGACAAACAATACGATAGTAGTTATAATTTAAAAGAATCAGAAAACCAGGAAAGTAACACAACTAATAATAGCGATAATAATGAAGTTAAGAAGGAAAATGATAGTGATAAATTATCGATTATTACTGATAATGATAAGAAAGTTCAAGAACCCGTAAAAGAAAAGCTAGATAATACAGAAAGAAGCTGGTGGTATACACCAAAGAAAAATGGAGAAATACCATCAGGTCCAAAGGAAGGTATGGAGTACAATAAGCTATACAATGGATACTATTTGGGGGATACTTCAAAGAAATACATCTATCTTACCTTTGATGAAGGATATGAAAATGGATATACACCTAAAATATTAGATGTACTATACAAGGAAAATGTGAAAGCGGCTTTCTTTGTTACATTACCTTATATAAAGGAACATCCAGAGCTCGTTAAAAGAATGATAGATGAGGGACATGTAGTTGGAAATCATTCTGCAACCCATCCATCTATGGCTCAAAAAGCTACTCAAGGAAGGGAAGTTTTCAATAAAGAGCTTTTAGATGTTGAGAAGGAGTTTAAAAAGGTAACAGGAAGGGATATAGATAAGTTCTTTAGGCCACCTATGGGTATATTCAGTGAAACATCTATGAGTTATACGAATTTATTAGGATATAAATCTATATATTGGAGCTTTGCTTATGGTGATTATGATGAAAATAAACAGCCAGATCCAGTAGAAGCTAAAAACTTAATAATTGAAAGAACTCATAATGGAGGTATATATCTTCTTCACGCTATGTCCAAAACTAATACAGGAATATTAGAGGAACTTATAGAGTATTGGAAGTCACAAGGTTTTGAATTTAGAAGTTTATATGAAATATAAAGAAACTGGATTTGCACAACTATGTTTGGTGCAAATCCAATTTTTGTTATTTCATCATTTGAGTAAAGTAATGTGGTGGTATAAAACCTTTTTTTATCCCCTCTATCACAGTTAAGTAAGTAGCTGTAGTATCGAAACGGGCATCGTGATAATTTCCACTGCCGCAGAAAAGCTCCTTACTTTTCGAAGTTATGTTTTCATCACTTATATTAAGGAAAGTTATTACCTCTTGAAGTTTTGGATTTTTTATATCTCTTCTAGAATTTAAAAATCTGCATATTGGTTTGTAGTAGTTCATAGTGCAGAAAGATTTCTTTGGATAAAAGCTTTCCCCTAAACTTTCTAGTTCGTGAGTTAAAAACTTTATGTCAAATGCAACGTTATGACCTATTATAATATCCGCATTTCTAAAATCCTCTATGAATTTAGCGTATAAATCTTCAAAGTACAACCCTTCGCTTAATTCATAAAGCTTTTCCAAAGAAAAACCATGGATTTCTTCTGCACCAGGAGACATATCGTCTACGGTAAAGAAAAAGTTTTTTCCCTCTGTTTTAGCTGGTTTAAAAGAAGTATCAACGGTTATATAACTTATTTGACATATACTTCCTCTCTCTGGCTTTATATCTGTAGTTTCTGTATCAAAAAAAAGTAAAATCATTATATTCTCCTTAGATTATTAGTATTTAAAATCATAATGTATATATTAAATTATTATATATCAAATTTAAAATAAATAAAGGGTCTAAAAATCCCTTATGGATATTTCTCCGCATAAAATGTTTTTTAGAGAGCCATCTGGAAGCTCCACTATAAGCTCACCATCATCATTAATATCCTTTGCTTTAGCAGTGAAAGTATCCCTAGGTCCTATGCAGCTTACAGTTTTGTTTAAAACCAAGGAATTTTCGCGGCATATCTCTAAAGATTCCTTTAATGACCCAGAGCATTCAAAGTCTAAATAAAGCTTTTCAAAGACATTTAAGACTTCTGCTAAAAGGGATTTTCTATGGAAAATTTTATTAGTTTCTATAAATAGAGATGTAGCTATATCTTTTAAATCATCAGGAAGCTCATCTGTGGAAGTATTTACATTTATACCTATACCCATTACAGCATAATTTATTTGATTTAATTCACCGCTTATTTCTGTTAGAATTCCACTGGCCTTTTTACCCTTTATAAATATGTCATTTGGCCATTTTATTTTAGGTGCAATGCCAAATGAATATAGAGCTTTACATAGAGCGGCGCCACCTACTAAGGTAAGTTTGGATATATCAAGAGGACTTAAATTTGGTCTTAATATTATTGAAAAGTATAGGCCTTTTCCTTTATTAGAAAACCAACTTCTCCCAAGCCTTCCGCGGCCACTTAGTTGTTGCTCAGAAATTACTATAGTACCACTTGCAACACCGCTTTTTGCAAGTTCCTTAGCCTTTGTATTAGTGGAATCTATAGAGTCATAATATATGTAGTTTCTTCCTATAAAAGATGTGGCTAAAAGGCCCTCTATTTCATTAAAGGTCACAATATCAGGACAATTAGTTAGCTTATATCCTAATTTTGTTGAAGAGTCGAATTCGTAGCCTTCATTTTTCAATGAAGAAATGTATTTCCATATAGAAGTTCTACTCACACCTAAAATCCTACTGAGATCTTCTCCAGAAGTGTAATTATCCATATTATTTTTTAATATTTTAAGTACTTCATTCTTCAAAATTTATCCTCCTTTATAAAAGTTCACATAAATAAAATCAAAGAGTGGTTATAAAAATTATACTACGTAACTTTAATTACTTCTACTAATAAGTATATCATGCATATTATATACGGTAGAGATATATAATTTACCCCAAAAAATTTCAAGGGAAGGCTTGTGTAATGAGAAGGAGGATGTGACTTGAAAAAGACGTATGTTTTAGATACCAATGTATTATTATATTCACCAGGAACCATTATGTCCTTTGAGGATAATGATGTTGTGATTCCTGAAGTGGTATTAGAAGAACTAGATAAGTTTAAAAAAGATAAGAGTGATTTGGGGGCCAATGCTAGACACGCTGCAAGGATTATAGATGAATTTAGAAAAAAGGGAAAACTAAATCAAGGAGTTGATTTGCCAAGTGGGGGAACCTTAAGAGTAGAGATGAATAACTATGATGTAGAAATTCCACCATCTTGGGATATATCTAAACCTGATAATAGAATAATTCAAGTATGTAAAGGTCTTGAAAGAAGGGGAGAAGACGTATGCCTCATCACAAAAGATGTCATCGAAAGAATAAAGGCAGATGTGATGAATATAAATGTAGAGGATTTTTATGAGGTAGAAGTTCCGGAAAGTGAGGAACAGTATACAGGAAGAATAGAAGTGCTTACTTCACCTAATAATATAGATGAATTTTATAAAAATAAAGTTTTAGATAAAGATGAAGTGATTTGCTATAACCAAGAAAAAGATAAATATGAAATACCAAACCTTGAGATAAATCAATTTTTGATAATAAAAGCTATAGACAATCTAAAAAAGACAGCTCTTGGGAGATATGATGGAAAAGAAATTGTGCCTATATATTTTAGGGATATGACTTTGTTTGGAGTTTCAGCTAGAAATGTGGGTCAGAAGTTTATGACAGAATGCCTTTGCACTAGTGCTATAAAAGCTCCCCTAGTTATAATAAAGGGACCTGCAGGTACTGCAAAAACTTTATTTTCTTTGGCGGCAGGACTAAATAGAATATTGGAAGTGAGCAAAAAGGAATATAGAAGAATTTTGGTATGTAGACCTAATGTGACTATGGACGAGGAAATAGGATTCCTTCCTGGCACGGAGCAAGAGAAGATTTCACCATTTATGAGGCCTATATATGATAACCTTCAAATCTTAGTAGATTCAGATGATAATGAGAGATATAAAAATGAAGCTGAACTAGAAGACAAGGTAAAAGAAATATTTGATAGAAATATAATAACAACTGAAGCAGTGGCTTATTTAAGAGGTAGGTCCATTGTAAAAACCTATATTATAATTGATGAGGCTCAAAACTTAAGTCCTAAACAGGTGAAATCGATAATAACAAGGGTTGGTGAGGAGTCTAAACTTATACTTATAGGTGACCCTGAGCAGATAGATCAGCCGTTTTTGGATTCTAGATCTAATGGATTATGTTATGCTTCAGAAAAAATGAAAGGAAGTCCTCTTTGTTATCAAGTGACACTTAACTATGACGAGTGTGAAAGATCACCTTTGGCCTATGAAGGGGCTATAAGACTATAATATAATAGATTTAAGATAATATTTATAAAAATTTAATCCTATTTCAATTGAAATTGTCGCTTTAACTATTTATAATTAAAATTGTTGTGTAAAAATACCATATGTTAAGATGTAATAAAATTTTAATCAATTTAATTAGAATTTATTATAAAATAAACGTTGACTAATAGTTAATTATTAGGAAGGAACGAATTGGATGAAAAAAGAGGAAAATATTAAGAAGCCTAGTACAAATAAAGCTAGGGGTAAAAAGAAAAGAAAAAAGAAGAAAAAATTAAGTTTTAAATTAATTTTAGGATTTTTTGCTTTTGAAATTGTATTTACATTGCTTACAGGACCTTTTATGTTATATTATGGCCCTTTCAAGAATGTGAAGACAACAGTTGTTGGGTCTGCAATGACAACTATGAGCCATCAATATATAGCTACCCTGTTTTTATCTGACGAAAAAATAAACGAAATACTTAATGGACAAGAAATTGAGGAAGTTGACTATAATGTAGCAGAATCTGAAGTAAAGCTTCCAACGGTTAAGGATGAAACCATAGAGAGATATGATATAAGCACGGGAAAATTTACAGGCTATATGCTTGTTGTAAAAGACCCTACAAGAATGAAGGTTGGATATACAGCAAAGCTTGGAAAAGAAGGGCAGCTTACCTCTGAAATAGCTAGAGCAAATAAAGCTGTAGCCGCTATAAATGGTGGAGGGTTCCCAGACCAATCTCAAAATTACACCGGTACGGGTGCTGTTCCTACAGGAATTATAATATCCAATGGTGAAGTGGTTTATAAAGAACCTGGCAGTGAAAGTGTAGAATATGATGTAATGGCATTTACAGGCAAAAGTGAACTTATAGTTGGAAAACATAAGTTAGCAGATCTTGAAAAGTTAAAAGTAAAGGAAGCCCTTACCTTTGGACCAACCCTTGTAGCTGGAGGAAAAGGTACTATAAAATCTGGTGATGGTGGATGGGGGATAGCACCTAGGACTGCGATCGGGCAAAGAGCCGATGGTGCTATACTTTTGGTTGTAATAGACGGTAGAAGAGTTACAAGTCTTGGAGCAACCTTGAAGGACGTCCAAAACATCATGCTTGAAAATGGTGCCGTAAATGCAATTAATTTAGATGGTGGCTCATCTTCAACTATGTTTTACAATGATGAGGTCATAAACAATCCTCCAAACAGCTTAGGAGAAAGAGCTGTTCCATCTATAGTATACGTAAAATAGGACTAAGGGAGAGAAGAACCATGAGAAAAAATGTTAAGAGAATTATTATATGGATATTAATATCTTTGGTTGCTCAAGTATCAGTGCTATTTTACGCTGAAAAATTCATTTTTACTGATGCAGTAAGTAAAACAAAGTTTAAAAAGGTAGAAGAAAAAGAAGAGAAAATTGCTGACATAGCGGTAGATATCCCACAGGATGCAAAGAATGTTAATATGAGTTTTAATGGAAAGTATTTATCATACATTCAAGATAATATTATAACTATAATAACTACTGCAGACGGTACAAAAAAAACATTAGAATGTGAAGGAAAAGAGCCTTATTACAAATGGCTTAGTGATAGAAATAGAATGATAATAGGAGAACAGAAGGGTGGCGGAAAGATAGCCCTATCCTATTATGATGTAGCTAGAGATGAAAAAGAAAAATATAACGAAATATCAACAGGTGATTCTAAGGCAAAACTTACTGAGATAGAGGCATCAACTCTGACTCAAGTTACCTATGCAAAAATCACATTTAGTCAAACAAGAAGTAGCATATATAGAATAGGAATAAACAATGATTTAAACAAAATGAAGCTTAAAACTTCAAGAATAGGAAATTATACAACTCTAAATAGAGAAGATATACTTTTATATCAAGACAGCATAAATGGTACTTTGTATTCTAATAAAGGACAAAATTTGAATGTAAAAGGTCAGTCGGGAAAGCCTAGCCTTCTAGGAATAGATAGTGAAGATAATATATACATAGGATATGGCAATGATGAAAAAGTAAAAACTATATATTATGGAACTATACAAAGTGACACGGATTCTTGGAAAAAGTATGATTTAGGGGAGCTTACAGCACCTAAGGATATAAACATATCTAAAGATGGAGATGTATTTGTAAATGACAATCTAAAAGGAGAAATAGTCAATTTAAAAGATAAGAGTGCAGTAACCTATGAGGGAACTTTCTTAGATTTTTATAAGAATGCGGTTGCAACTATAAATGAAGGAAGATTAAAACATGTAGAACTTAAATAATATATTGGATTAAGGCCTTTTGGTTTTAATCCTTTTTCATTTATAAATTGCAATAACAAATTGAACTAATTTCTGTTTATGACTTAAATACTTGAATTTACTTAGATTGCATAGATTTTATCTAGATACATTTCAAATAGTTCTTCTGGAGTTTTATAGTTTAGTATTCTCCTTGGAAGA
>JALEZF010000109.1 GCA_022773025.1 Clostridium sp.
TCTTTACTACTGTAGTAAAGCCTATTTCTTCTGTTTCTACGAATGTCTTGGCTTCTACTCTTACTACATCCACCTGTAGACCATCATTTATCGCTGTTTCTCTCGAAGGCAATACCTTGTCATCTTCTCCAACTGTTATTCCTTCAGCTTCTAACATTGACTCAACTGAATCTTCAGCTGTTAAAATGTCTATCACTTTATCGTCAACTGCTACAGCCACATTAACGGCTCTTTTTATATTTATTATGTCATTTTTCCCGATTTGGCTGTCCAAGCTGGGCTCAATCTTATCTTTTTCTCCTAAAACAATATCATTGTCATTCAGAGCCCCTTGTACGGTCCTTTTGTAAGTTATTACATTATTTTCTTTTCCATCTATAACTACCACAAGTGTTTTTCTCATGGAATATATAGTAGTGATTAAAGCTATCACTACTAACGTTAATAGGAATGCAGCCTTTGGACCGTTTGAAAAGTAGTTAAATACATTTTTCTTTAACTTTTCAAGCATAAATCTTACCTCCCTCTGGCAATTGCATATGAGCTATTATAACTTGCACTTTTAAAGCTTGTCAAATTTACTTACTTTTTTTACCTAATAGTGCAGAAAATGCTTTCATCAGCATATAATCAATAAAAATATATTATGATTGCGTTTTTCATATGGTCAGAAGGATTTGTATATAATATCCTATTTATGTAGGTCATTCTTTGGTACTAACTTTTCTTAAGAATTAAGTAATCTTTATTTAATCTTTTTGTAACCTATGTATCTATATTATAGCATTTTTATATTTTTAGCAAGTTCATTACATTAGAAATAGTGTGATTATTTAAAGTTTCTATAGGAATATCTTTTATTTTCGCTATTTTTTCCAATATATGTATTATGTATGAGGATTGATTTCTCTTTCCCCTATATGGAGTAGGTGCCATGTAAGGACAATCTGTCTCAACTAATATTCTATCTAGTGGAACTTCCTTTGCTACTTCGATTATCTTTTTTGCATTTTTGAAAGTAACAACTCCTGTAAAACCTATATAGTAACCTAACTTTAAACATTCTCTAGCGAACTCAACACTTCCAGAAAAGCAGTGTATAACCCCTGTTACCTTTGGGAATTCCTTTAATATCTCTAAAGTATCAGCGTGAGCATCTCTATCATGAATCACTACTGGCATATCAAGCTTTTCAGCTAATTGCATTTGAGCTCTGAAAGCTTCCTTTTGTATTTCTCTTGATGGGTTCTCTTCCCAATAGTAGTCTAATCCTATTTCTCCAATTGCTCTAACCTTTTCATTTTTAGAAAGCTGTTCTAGCTCCTCTATAACTTTAGAATCTACCATATCTGCATAAGATGGATGTATTCCAACTGCAGCATATATAAAATCATATTTATCTGCAAGCTTTACAGAGTCTCTTGCTCCCTCTAAAGAAGCTCCGCAGTTTAAAACTCCTATTACGCCTTTTTCCTGTATATCCCCTATTACAAGCTGTCTATCCTCATCAAAAGATTCATCATCATAGTGCGCATGGGAATCGAATATAGGTAAACTCATAATATAATCTCTCCTTAAATAGTCTTTGCTACCTTAAATTATTTACCAAATTTTATGTTTTTAAACCTATGGCATAACTATTATATATCATATAAAATAAATTTTTACAACTTCATTGTATATCTATGCATATATTTATTGTTTTATGAGAAAATAATAAATAGTGGTAACGCACTGTTATATTTGTAATAGGAGGTTTTTTTGTATGAAAGGTACCGTAAAATGGTTTAACAATCAAAAGGGCTATGGTTTCATAACCACAGAGGATGGAAAGGATGTTTTCGTTCACTATAGTGGAATAATGGGATCTGGCTTCAAGACTTTAGAAGAAGGTACTGCTGTTACTTTTGATTTAACTGAAAATGATAGAGGCGAGCAGGCTGTAAATGTAATTATTGAAGGCAATGAATAGTCTCTTTACTTGTAGACATAAGTCTAATATAAATTGTAATAGTTGAATTCAAAAGCATACAGCCACTTTAAGTTCTATAGCTTAAAGTGGCTGTTGTCTTTATAGAAGTGCTGATATCACAGGCGAAAGGATTCCTATAAGCCCTCCAAGCAAAGCTCCAAGCCATGTTATGGCACTAAGTTCCTTTCTTGCAATTCCAACTATAATCTTCTCTCCCATATCCACTGGAAATTTATTTATCTCTTCCTCAACGATACTTGAAACATCAAGTATTCCTATGATATTTTTCCCTTCATTATGTATGAATTTATTAATAAAACTTTCACCTATATCTATTGCTGAAGCTTCTATGCTGTCTTTTTTAGACAATAGTACATCCTTAAGATTTAGGTTCAACATGTCCTGTACTATTTTATTGATAGCACTACATATTGTGTCATTAATCTGGCTGCTGCAAAGAATCTTTGTGATTTTTTCACTAAAAATTCCCCTCACATTGTAGTAATAATCAGGGTATACCCCATTTATTATCTCATCAAAGGATTTGTCTTTGTCTATAGCTTCACTTACTCCACTGCTTATCATATTTATTATCACATCATTTTCAAGAAGTTTTGTTAATCCTACACTAACTTTGACTGTTTCCTCTTCTCCAGTTAAGATTTCTGATAGAGTCATATTCCCTATATGATCTATAACTTTTTGAAGGACAATAACTATATCCTCCTGTTTCTCTTCATCTTGAAGATAGGAATCAAGAAATGCTACAACCTTAGAAAAGATAGTGTCATTATTTATAAACATAGCTACTAATGGATTAAGATTGTTACCTATAGCATCATTCACTATACCTCGCACTCTTTCCTCTGCCCAAGGCTCCTTGAAAAGACCTTGTATGTATAAAGCTATTTTGCCCTTATTATTTGAAACGTACATCTTTCCATAGTTTAATAGTTCTTCTGAACAAAGCTTTCTTAAAGTTATATCCTTAGATTCAAGTTCATTTAATCCAGTAGCAATTTTTTCTTGAAGCTTAGATTTAGTGACATCATCTTTAAGGACATTCATAACCTTTTCTTTAATCATATCTGTAATATTTATATTTAGTTTTTCCTCAAGATCTTTTGGATTCTTTTCTAAGAGTCTTTTAATCTGCTCTTCTACAATCTCTAAAAATCTCTTTTGTATTTCTGGTTTTTGTAATTCTCTCTCTATAATAGATGCCAGCTTCATCTTTAGAATGGCTATCACCTTTTCATAATTATCCTTTAAAATAACTGAAAGACCCTGGCCTATAGTTTTTTCACTTTCACATACAGCTTTTACTTTTCCCTTTATAGAAGTCTTTATGTACCCTTGAACTTTATCACTGCTTAAATTCTTAACTATAGTTTCTTCTGTAAGCAGATATTCCCCTACAGCATTTCCTACACTAGCTGCTATTCTCTTTTGCTCCTTTGGTATAAGACCTGGAGTAAATGGTACCTTTACCCCAAAGATTCTTTTTTCTTCATGAGGCCTAAAAAGCATTTTTATAGCTAGCCAATTAGTGAGATAACCTATCACAGCCCCTATTATTGCTCCAACTACATATTTCATAATATTTTATTCCACCTTCTTTTATATTCGCTCAATTCACATAATTATTATTATAATACATAGAACTCTATATACAATACAAAATTTCACTTATTTATATTAGTCCCTATTCCTCTTGTACACAAGGTTCATTGACATAAAATTCATATATAGTATAATTGTACTATATATGAATTTTGGAGGTTTTCCTATGAACAATTTGAGGTGGAACATACTGAATAACTCCGAATTTTTACTATCTTAGGATGTATTATTCGGAGCCTTAAGTAACTTTTGATAGCGAAGCTATTTATTTAAAAGAGGTTTTTATGACCTTTAGTTTCTTGTTGTCATTTTTCCGCCATTTGATAAATTTTAGGGCTATGGATAATTCGTTCCATAACCTTTTTTGTTTTTAGGAATTGGGGATGTTCTTCCCTATTTATTATCAAAATTCGAGGTGATTATTATGTTATTCAATAAAGATATTTATATAACTTCTTTCCTTAACTTTGCAAAAAACATATGGGTATTCATATACACATTTATTTTCGCAGAGCTTACTTCTAAAACAATAAACTCCGCTACATCTTATGATAGTTACGGCGTACTAAAATACTCTTTAATCTTCTTTCTAATTCTATTCATTTCAAAAATAATAGATTTATTTCTAGGCATATATACTGAAAAACGACTAGTAAAATCTAAACAAAGCTTTAAAGAATCATTATATGAATTCATGTTTAAACAGAGAGTTTATATAATAGAAAGTCTAGGTTTAGGCGGGGTAAAAGAAAGATTAAATGACGATACCAATATAGCTTTCATCTTCCTTACAAAGAATATTCCTTCTATTATAACCGGCTTTTTTGTAGCCTCTGGATATGCACTATATATTAGTAGGATTAATTTGTATCTAGGATTATTTCTAGTTCTAATTTCCTTCCTTCAGCTTATACCTCCTTTTGTGGTTAAAAGGTGGCTTATAGAAAATTATGAAGATACTAGAGATATAGAAAGCGAGCTCACTGAGCATATATTGGAAGGTTATAATGGACTTTCTACAATAAAGCAGTTCAATGCTGAGGGTTTCTATATGAAAAAGCTTGCGAAGCTTCACAAAGATTATTATAAAATAGGGAAAAAGTCTGAAGTAACAGCTCAATTTGAAACAGCTTTAGATAACGCTATATCTTCAATTTTGACCTATGTCACTTACTGTATAATTGGACTCTTTCTCTTTAAAGGTAGCATCACTTTAGAATTCGCTGTAGCTACTATAGTCCTTGTTAAAGGCTTTTACCAAGGAGTAGGCAGCATATTCTCTGGACTCCCAAAGTATTTTCTTTTTTCTAAGGCTATGGAACGATTGAAGGATTTAATTTCAAAAGACGAAAAGATACTATATCATAGCTTTCACCATGAATTGCCCTTATTTCAGCTAAATTCTTTGAGCTATGGATATGATGACAAAATTCTAATGAAGGATTTAAATGTATCCTTATATGCTAATTATAAATATGCTGTGGTTGGTGATAACGGTTGTGGCAAGTCTACTCTCATAAAGATTCTAAGCGGTCTTAATAGAAGTTATATGGGTGAAGTACTTTATAGAGGTTGTGATATAAAAAACCTTAATGACTTTGAACTCTTTAGCATCGTGGAGTACCTTCCTCAAGAAGATCCCATAATAGACCTGACCCCTAAGTCTCTATATATGATGATATGTGAAGGGGATGATATCACTCTCAATGAAATTCTTAGTACAGCTTCCATTTTAGGATTAGATAAAAATATATTAAATGAGCAAAATATCAGCGAACTATCAGGTGGGCAGCGTAAAAAGGTCTTTCTTTCGGTAGCTTTATGCTCTAAAAGAGAAGTTCTCATTCTGGATGAACCAACCAATACTTTGGACTTAGATTCTCAGAAGCGTTTATTATCTATGATTAAGAATTCAAATAAATCTATAATAATGATAACCCACAACAGAGAGTTTATGGATTGCTGTGACTTTGTTTTGAATGTCAGTAAAGGTGGTGTTATAGTATGAAAATTTTAAAGAGAGATGTTTTTTTAGACTGCCTTAACCTTATGAAAGGCACCATAATACTTTCTATAATTTCTACTGTGGCAGCTAACTATGTGGACATATTTACAGCAACAACTTTAGGAAACTTTACAACCTCTATTCTAAGCGGTAACACTTCATTAGTGACTAATGATATTATAAAGCTTACACTATTGATTATTTCTAGTGTTGTAATGATTCCAACCTTATTGCTATTAAAAAACACCTTGCTTTTTAAAGAGTGTTTAAAGCATGACAGAATGGTTCAAAGTCATTTTCTAGAAAAAGACTTTTTGAGTACAAGAAAATATTCCTCTGGAGAGATATCTCATAGATTGGAAGAGGACCTTATAGATTATCGTTTCATAGTGATAGACCTGCTTTCAGCCCCTATAATAATATTGATCACAGCTCTGCCACTATACTCTGCCTTAAACCAAAACTTCACCTATGGATTAGTGTGTGTTTTGTTTTCCTCTCTTCCTCTAATTATAGCTTTAATATCTAGGAATATAGAAACTCACTACTCACTAAAGGATAAAGAGTACAAGGATAATCTTTGGTCTAAAGAAATAGAACTAATCTCCTGCTATTCTTATATAAAGCAAAAGGATCTAACATCCATAATGCTTCAACGCTTTAGAAACATTTTCTCTTTATATTATAGGAATACAGCTACTCCTAATATACGCTATGCAGAAATCATCAATTTTTTAAATGATCTTTCAGATCACGGCTCTGGTAAATCTACCTTAATAAAAATTCTCAGTGGCCTTTATAGATCATTTAATGGCAAGCTAAATGTAAATGGTGTTGATGTCTCAGAAGTTAATATCCATTCTTTAAGGCAGAGAATTTCATATATAGAGCAAGACCCTCACTTTTTCAAAGGCACTATAAGAGAAAATCTACTTTTAGCTGACTCTTCTAAATCTGATGAAAGTCTAAGATCAATGCTAAAACTTGTAAACCTTGATAAGAGCCTTGATAAGAGCCTTGATGATATCATAGAACTAAATTCTAGCAATTTATCTGGTGTTGAAAAGCAAAAGTTATCTATAGCTAGAGGTCTTTTAAAGGATTCAGATGTCTTAATATTTGATGAACCAACCAATAATCTTGATAAAGAAACGAAAGAGATTGTCCGTAATCTTATAAAAACTTTAGACAAATCTATCATATTTATATCCCACGATAAAGATTTACTAGATACCTCTCATATGTATCTTGAGCTTTAAAAAAGAGGCTGCCATAAATGATATGGCGGCCTCTTTCAATATTATCTTACCTTGCTTCCTGTTGGAAGTTCTCCTGGTATACTTACTGTAAATAGTTTAGAATCATCATCAGTAGATGCTGCAAGTATCATTCCTTGTGATAATTCTCCTCTTAATTTTACTGGCTTAAGGTTTGCTACAAGTACAACGTACTTTCCAACTAATTCTTCAGGTTTATAGAACTGAGCTATTCCTGAAATTACTTGTCTTTCCTCTCCACCTAAATCAACCTTAAGTTTTAAAAGTTTCTTAGCCTTTGGTACTGGTTCACACTCTAAAACTTTAACTACTCTAAGGTCTATCTTATCGAAATCATCTATTGTTATCTCTTCTTTTATAGGAATGATTTCTCTCCTCTCTTCTTTAGAGTTTGCTGCCTTTAGTTCTTCAAATTCCTTTAGCTTAGCGTCTACGTCTATTCTTGGGAATATTACAGAACCCTTAACAACCTTTGTTCCTGCTGAAGTTCCATCAAATGCACTTAAGCTATTCCATGATAAAACATCACTGTTTATTTGCTTTTCAATAGCTACAGCTGTGCCTGGAAGGAATGGTCCTACAAGAACTGCTACGAATCTTAAAGTCTCTATTAGATTGTATAGAACTGTTCCTAGTCTTTCCTTCTTCTCTTCGTCCTTTGCAAGAATCCAAGGAGTTGTTTCATCTATATATTTATTTGCTCTTCCTATAAGAGTCCAAATGTGTCCTAAAGCTTCTGGAATCTTTAAGTCATCGATAGATTTTTCAACTAGCTTTGGAGTCTTTAATGCTAATGATATAAGCTCATCATCAATAGCTTCCTTTGCAACTGGACCTTGAATAGTTCCATCAAAGTACTTTTCAACCATTGCTACAGTTCTTGAAACAAGGTTTCCAAGGTCATTTGCAAGGTCTGAGTTTATCTTCTTGATGAAAGTTTCGTTGTTGAATAGTCCATCAGCACCAAAAGGTATCTCTCTTAGAAGATAGTATCTTATAGCATCAACACCAAAGTGCTCAGCTAAAACTACTGGGTCTACTACATTACCCTTAGACTTTGACATCTTTCCTCCATCAACTAAAAGCCATCCGTGTCCAAATACTTGCTTTGGAAGCTCTAAGCCTAAAGCCATAAGCATGATTGGCCAGTATATAGTATGGAATCTTAATATGTCCTTTCCTATTAGGTGAACGTCTGCTGGCCAGTACTTGTCATAAAGCTCTGTATTGCCTGAACCATAGCCTAATGCAGTTATATAGTTTGATAATGCATCTATCCACACGTAAACTACGTGGTCCTTATCGAACTCAACAGGTATTCCCCAGTCAAAAGATGTTCTAGATACACATAAATCTTGTAAACCTGGCCTTAGGAAGTTATTTAACATCTCATTCTTTCTAGACTCTGGCTGAATGAAATCAGGATGAGTTTCTATATACTCGATTAATCTATCTGCATATTTGCTCATCTTGAAGAAATATGCTTCTTCCTTTGCCTTTTCAACTGGTCTTCCACAGTCAGGGCAGTTTCCATTTACAAGCTGAGTTTCTGTCCAGAAAGATTCACATGGAGTACAATACCATCCTTCATAAGAGCTCTTATAGATATCTCCTTGGTCATATAACTTCTTGAAGATATCTTGAACTGCTTTTACGTGGTAATCATCAGTTGTTCTTATGAACTTATCATAGCTTATATTCATAAGCTTCCATAAATCCTTTATTCCAGCTACGATTTCATCAACATACTCCTTTGGAGTAACATTATTTTCTTCTGCTATTCTTTGAATTTTTTGGCCATGCTCGTCAGTTCCAGTTAGGAACATTACATCATATCCTGTCATTCTTTTGAATCTCGCAAGTGCATCTGCTGCTACTGTAGTGTAAGTATTTCCTATATGAAGCTTTGCAGATGGATAGTAAATAGGTGTTGTTATATAGTACTTTTTCTTATCGCACATAAAAATTCTCCTCTCTTTTCTTACAGTTATTATTACCTTCTGTTTTATATTTATTGAAATTTTTAACTAAAAATAAAAAAGCCTCTATGATCCATAAAAAGATCATAGAGGCGTCACAAACGCTTTACCACTCTACTTTGTACTCCTCGTCACCAAGGAATACCTCACTAAGTAACTCCCCTCATTTAAACATATAAAATGAGCTTTTATTACCTTGCAATATAACGGTTGCTACCGTACTCCCCTAACCAATGCTTTGGCTCGAAAAGTCTGCTCTAAGGCCATCTTCATAGGACTTCCTACCGCCGCCTTTCACCATACACGGCTCTCTGTACGTAGCATCATCCTATTACTCTTCTTTTCACTGCATTATTAATATTAATTCCATCATAGTGAAAATTCCACGCCTTGTCAATAACCAGTGTAGAATTTTTCTATCTACCAGCCATGAATGCTTCTATTTCTTCTACAGTCTTCATCATTCCGCTTGTTATGATTTCGCATCCATCCTTTGTAACTACAACGTCATCTTCTATTCTTATACCTATACCTTCTTCTGCTATATAAAGACCTGGTTCTACAGTTAGAACTACTCCTTCTTCTAGAACTGATTCTCTTGATCCTACGTCATGAGTATCAAGTCCAAGATGATGGCTTACTCCATGGAAGTAGTATTCACTTAGTTCTTCATCTGTCTTTATAAGACCTATTTCTTTAAGGCTTTCTGCAAGAGATCTTCTTGTTTCTTTGTTTAACTCAACAAAAGGCACTCCTGGCTTTATGACTTTCATAGTATCATGATAAGCCTTTAATACTATATTATATATAGTCTTTTGTCTTTCTGTGAATTTTCCGTTTACAGGGAAAGTTCTGCTTATGTCTGAATTATAATAATTTAGCTGTGCACCTAAGTCGAATAATATAAGATCTCCATCTCTTATTTCACTATTATTTTCTGAGTAATGGAGAACTGTTGCATTCTTTCCTGCTGCAGCTATTGTCTTAAATGCATAGTCCTTAACTCCGTGCTGTTTAAGAACGAAATCAAAATAAGCTTCAAGCTGATATTCCATCATTCCAGGCTTTGCATTCTTCATAAGAGCTTCTACGCCCTCTATAGTTATCTTTCCAGCTTCCCTTATAGCATCTATCTCTTCCTTGCACTTTACTTGTCTTAATGCACCTATGTGGTTGAATACATTTTCTATAACTACATATGGATACTTATTTTTTAAGATTTCAGCAAACTCTTCTTCATGAGTAGCTCTATTTGAAAAGCTGTCTCTTTCTAGATTTAAGTAAACCTTCTTTAATCCTTTAACAAATATAAGTCTGTGAAGTTCTCCTTGAAGATCGTCTACATACTTTATATTATCTATTCCAGAAGCTATCTTTGCTTCTTCATCTGAAATAGTCTTTCCAACCCATCTTTCCATAACTGGATCTGCTTTTTTTATAAATATAGTCTCTTCTGCTATACCATCTTTCTTTACAGCTAGAAGTATTACATTAGGCTCATCAATTCCTGTTAAGTAATAAAAATTTCTATTTGGCGTAAATGGATATGCCTCATCAGCACTCTTCTTAGGTGGCTGTCCAGCAAACATTACTAATACGCTGTCATCTTCCAACCTCTCCATAAGTCTTTTTCTATTTGCAATAAAAACTTCTTTATTCATATTTCCCCACCCTTTCTATGAGTTAGCTCACAATTCTCATTGTACTCCATGACAATAGTTTTATCTACCTATGTGAAAAAAATCTGTATTCATATTAGATATTTCTTTACTCCATGGCTATAAGCTTGCTCTTCATTATATTGTCTACAGAATCTATCTTATCTAATAATTCCTTAATATCTACCTTAAGTCCGCTTATGTCACAGGTTATAGTCACGTTTGCAGCATTATTTATTGGAATGTCCTGATTTATAGTTATTATGTTTCCACCGTTCTCTGCTATTTTATCCAAAACTTTAGATAAAACTCCTGCTTCGTGATTTAATAATAAAGCTATAGTTGCCTTTTGCCCTTTTAAAGCTTCAGAAACCAAAAATACATTATCCTTATATTTGTAATAGGCACTCCTGCTTATACCTACGCTTTTTACACCTTCAGAGATATCTTTTACTTTACCTGTATATATTAGTTCTTTTACTAAGATTACTTTTTCGAATATATCTGGCAATACTTTACTGTTTACTATCAGAAATTTTTCTTCCATACATTCCTCCATATTAAAATTATGGCCCCCTTAAAATTCTAAGGGAGCCAATCTTCTAGTGTTACTTTATGTTTAGTTTAACTCTTAATTTGTTTAACATATCCTCTGTCATAGAACTTAAGTCATATTTGTTCTCAAATCCCCACTCATTACGTGCTGCAGAGTCATCTAATGAATTTGGCCATGAATCAGCAATTGCCTGTCTAACAGGGTCAACATCGTAGCTCATCTCAAAACCTGGTATATGCTTTCTGATTTCAGCTGCAATTTCATTTGGCTCGAAGCTCATAGCTGCTATATTAAATGCATTTCTATGAACAAGCTTTGCTGGATCTGCTTCCATTAACTTTACTATTCCGTTTAAAGCATCTGGCATGTACATCATATCCATCTTTGTACCTTCTGCTATATAAGAAGTGTATTTTCCTTCTTGTAATGCTTTATAGTAAATATCTACCGCATAGTCAGTAGTTCCGCCTCCTGGAGGGGCTACGTATGAGATAAGACCTGGGAATCTAACTCCTCTTGTATCTACTCCAAATCTCTTATAGTAGTAGTCACATAAAAGTTCTCCTGAAACCTTTGTTACTCCGTACATTGTTTGAGGTCTTTGAAGTGTATCTTGTGGTGTCATATCTTTTGGAGTACTTGGTCCAAAAGCTCCTATTGAACTAGGAGTGAAGAATTGACACTTGCTTTCACGAGCTACTTCTAAAGCGTTAAATAAACCTCCCATGTTTATATTCCACGCTAATGCTGGCTTAGCCTCAGCAACAGCAGATAGAAGTGCAGCAAGGTGAATTATGCTATCACAATCATACTTCTTTACGATGTCTGCCATCTTTTGTGGATCTAGAACATCTAATGTTTCGAATGGACCAGCTTCCACTACTGGGTTTCCATCCATCTTTCTTATATCAGTAGCGATTACATTTGTATTGCCATATATGTCTCTTAAATGTGTTACAAGCTCTGAACCTATTTGGCCAAGAGATCCTGTTACTAATATCTTTTTCATTTCAAAACCCCCACAAATTTTATTATATTTATTCTAAAGACACAAGCATTTTCTTTAGAAGATTTAATCCTTTGTTGTAGCTAATTATTTTATAACGCCAAGCTCTTTTCCAACTTTAGCATAAATAGCTATAGCATCGTCTAGCATCTCTTTTGTATGAGCTGCTGTAGGCATATTTCTAACTCTTCCAGTTCCTAGAGGTACTGTTGGGAATACTATTGATTTTGCGTATACGCCCTCTTCATATAATCTCTTAGAGAATTCTTGAGTTAGCTTTTCGTCTCCAATTATACATGGAGTTATTGGTGTTTCACTATGTCCAATGTTGAATCCTAATTCTTTTAATTTAGCCTTGAGATACTTTCCATTCTCCCATACCTTGTCAACAAGCTCAGTGCTTTCTGACATTATGTTGAAGGATTCCATTGCTGCAGCTGCTGCTCCTGGAGTTAATGAAGTTGAGAATAAGAATGGTCTTGCTCTAACCTTTAACCAGTCTATTAGATCCTTAGATCCAGCAACATATCCTCCTACAACACCTATAGCTTTAGATAATGTTCCTATTTGGAAGTCTATCTTGTCTGATAATCCAAAGTGCTTAACTGTTCCAGCACCATTTCCCATTACTCCTGAACCATGAGCATCATCTATATAAGTTATAAGGTCAAACTCTTCAGCAACCTTAACCATTCCTGGTAGGTCAACTACATCTCCATCCATAGAGAATACTCCATCACTTATAACCATTAATTTTTCGTAAAGTCCACTTTCTCTAGCAGCCTTTGCTTGCTTTCTTAAGTCTTCCATATCATTGTGCTCATATCTTATGATCTTTGCACCTGATAGTCTACATCCGTCTATTATAGATGCGTGATTTAATGCATCTGAAAGTATAGCATCTTTTTTAGTCATAACTGCTGATATAGCTCCTGCATTACAGTTAAATCCTGATTGGAAAGCTATAGCTGCTTCTGTGTGTTTGAATTCAGCTATTTTTTCTTCAAGTTCTCTGTGTATATCTAATGTTCCATTTATAGTTCTAACTGCACCAGCACCAGCTCCATATTTCTTTGTAGCTTCTATGCATGCATTTATTAATCTTTGGTTTGTAGCAAGTCCTAAATAGTTGTTTGAAGAAAGGTTTATAAGCTCTTTTCCATCAATCTTTATTATAGGTCCATTTGCTCCTTGTAGTATATTTATTTCATTATAAAGTCCCTTAGATTTTAAGTCATTTAAATTTTCTGTAAGATATTTTTGTAATGCTTTACTTCCCATTCAAAAATCCCCCTTTATTAAAATATGTATGTCTCTGAGAAACATTTTTTAATTTATGTATTCATTATACCAAATAATTTTATTATATTCTACCTATTTAATAAAATTATTTCTTAATTTTTCCTAATAATCTGTCCTATGAAATGTATTAATCTATACTGCTTATTATGGATTATTATAGTGGATTAATGTTATCATTATAGATGGAAACATTTTTATTTGTAAAAGGAGAATTTATAATGAAACTTCTCAAGCAAACTATAATGGATGTATTAAATCTTGCCTTGCCTGCTGTAGGAGAAAATGTTCTCTATATGATGATAGGAGTATTCGATACAATGATGGTCGGTCAGTATGGAGGTAATGTAGCTGTAAGCAGTGTTGGTTTAAGCTCTGAGATTATTTATACATTCTCAAATATCTTTGTAGGTGTCGGTGTTTCAGTAGGTATAACATCATTGGTTGCAAGGCGAGTTGGCGCAAAGGACTTAAAAAAAGCTGAAGAATATGCAACTCTTGGGTTTGTAGTAGCCGCTATATTAGCTCTACTTTTAAGTACAAGCCTTATATTTTTCAGCAAAAATATCCTTACTTTTGTCGGAGCTGATGAAAACGTAGTAGCCTTTGGTTCACCTTATATGAGCATTGCTGGAATCGGAATCTTTTTTAATATGCTTATGAACGCTTTAAATGCAACACTAAGAGCCTTTGGAAATACTAAAACTCCTCTTTTAGCCTCTGGTCTAGTGAATATAACAAATATATTTTTAGATTCAGTTTTAATCTTTGGACTATTCGGTTTCCCTGAACTTGGAATTGTGGGAGCTGCTTTGGCTACGGCTATAGCACAATTTTTAGGATTTGTCTTTATATCACTTTATATGTACTATAAATCCGAAATAAAACTTAATTTTTCTTATTTAAAAAATGTTAACAAGGACTCTTTAAATCATTTATTTAAGTTAAGTGGTCCATCATCACTGCAAGAGGCTTCTCTTAATATAAGCAGACTGCTTTGTAATTTTATGATAATATCCTTAGGTACTGTAGCATTTGCTTCAAATCAAATAGCAACTACAATAGAATCTATCTCTTTCATGCCTGGATGGGGATTTTCTGTAGCGGCTACAACTTTGGTGGGGCACAAAATAGGTGAAAAGAACTTTGAGAAGGCAAAGGAGTATGCAAAAGCGTCCATACTTTTAGGTACAGGTCTTATGTTTGTCTGTTCCTTCTTGTTCCTCTTTATACCTAATGTGCTGATAAAATTATTTATAAATGCTTCAGAAGTAGATGTTATAAAGCTAGGAACTCAATGTCTTATGGTAGCTGCACTAGAACAGCCTGTTATGGGACTTTCTATGGTGGTTGGTGGGGCTCTTAAAGGTGTAGGAGATACAAAAACTCCTTTCATGGTTTCCTTTATATCAGCTTGGTTCATAAGATTTCCACTTATGCTTTACTTCATATATATAAAGAAATCCTCTGTTGTTTTTGTGTGGGTCATCACAGCTATTCAATGGGCCTTCGACGGCATCATTATATGCTACCTATTCAATAAGACACTCCACAAAAAATTTAAAGAAAAATAAAAAGTGGGTATATTCGTAAATACTTTTTAGTATTCCTCGAATATACCCTTTTTTATGTTAATCTGCAGACTCTGTCAATTGATTTATTATCTGAGACCTATGATTCCTCCTATTATTATGCCAATTGTCCCTCCTATTGTCATTCCTAACATAACATTATTCATCAAGGCACCCAAAACAATTCCAACTCCTGAGCCAAAAGCAATTCCCATAGCTACTTCTTTTGTATTATCTTTTTTTACTCTTAAATCGCTGTGCTTCTTCATATAATCTCCTTTTAAATTACTTCTTTATATATTAGACGTTTGAAACACCGAAAATATCTTACGATTTTTGTGATTTAAGAATTTCTTAAGAAAGCTTTTGATAAGCTACACTTGCTTTTGTAGTTATATATCTTAATGCCAGTATGATAAGTACAGCGAATATAACAAATTCAAGTATAAACATCTGCATGAAAGACCATGCTAGATTAAATACTAATATGCCATTAAATACTGCTATTATCATGGCACCAAACATAGCTATCATAGAAGTAAAGTTCTGCTTAACTGCAGCAGCCTCATTATCCCAATTTAATTTAGGCTTCTTTAAATCAAGGATTATTCCTAAAAGATTTGATGCTACTATAACCATTAAGCTTAGTATTACAGCCAAAATTATAAAGCTTATAGGTGCTTTCATAACTATTCCTAAAACTATCAAAAATACTATATTAACCAAATCAAATATCATTCCAACTGCCGCCTTAGCTATAAGCTGTTTTGTGTATGACATAGGAATATACTTTGTGAAAAACAAATTTTTTCCCTCTCTTGAGATTGCAGTACATGCTATCATGTTTGTGTTGCATATAAAAATCATGACACTGACAATCATTCCTATTATAATCCCCTGTATTTCGCTATTGAAGATTATATTAGTATTCTGACCTATCATTCCTAAAGTGTCTGGTTCTATAACCATAGGTATTATAAAGAATAGAGGCCATATAAAATTCATTATTACGCAGTTTAGAAAATATACTGGAGTCCTTATAAGCATCCTCATTTCCTTTAAGATGTATGCTTTCATAGGTGATGCAGCATTAGTTGACTTTGAAAGCTGCTCTTCACTAAGCTTTTCCCTCTTTGAAAAAGTCTCAGAAGCTCCCAATGCACCTTTAAAGTAAAGCTTATTGCCTATAAGCAAGAATATGCCTATAGCTACTGCAGTTATCACTAAAAATATAGCAAGGTTTCCAAGTATGCTTAATGAATCTTTAGCTACCATGGCTTCTGCTGCAAACTTTGTCGTTGGGAACAAAGCTGTAGATATTGATACCATTGAATTGTTTCCACTGATGAATTTTTCTAATACATCAGCTTCTGTCATCATTACACTTTCCATCCTTTGCATAAACATGCTAAAACCTATTCCCAAACCTACTGCTGCTAAAGCTCCAATAGTTCTAAGAAAATCCTTATGCTTTCCTAAATTGGTGAAGGTCATAACTATCATATTTATAATACATGCCATTACCAAAGGAAGTATGGGAAGTAATAGTAAAACTATTGCCATTACTACCCAATACATCACAGGTGCATTAGATTTCACTCCATATACTCCTAATGGCAATAGAAGTATCATAAGCTCCGTCAAATATTCATATATCAAAACTGTAACAAATTTTGCTCCTAAAATCTCAAATGGCTTTAATGGAAGGGGTAAGAGGTATTCTATATCTCTAGAAAAATATAAGGTTGCCATAGAATATACTATTCCAAAAATAAATGTCATAGCACTTGCCATGGCTACTAAAAGCCCTATGATTACGCCTTCCTGGCCTATCTGTGCAGCTGTGTCAAATAACTCTGAAGTTATCATAGCAAATGGGAATCCTAAGGCAAATACCATAATCACCACCATAAGTCCCATAAACAGCATAGGAGGCATCTTTTTCTTTCCTACTGAAATCTCTTCTTCTCCTGTGGTTTTCAAAAATACTTTTATAAGGGATATCATCTTACTCATTGCTTGTCATCTCCAAGAACATATTTTCTAGAGATTGATTCTCCTTAAAATGATCTTTCATTTCCGATAAGGTTCCACAGAATAAGATTTTTCCTTTGTTTATTATAGCAACTCTATCGCAGACCTTTTCTGCAACTTCAAGAACGTGAGTAGAAAAGAACACAGTATTTCCATTATCAGCATGCTCTCTCATCATTTCTTTCAATAAAAAAGATGATTTAGGATCTAGTCCTGTCATAGGCTCGTCTAATATCCACACATTAGGATTGTGAAGCAGTGCTCCCATAAGAACTATCTTTTGTCTCATACCATGGGAATAGCTCTGAATCTTATCCTTAAGAGCATTTTCCATATCAAATCTCTTTGCTAAATCTTTTATTCTCTCTTTTCTAGTCTTAGAGTCTACTTCATATATATCCGCCATAAAGTTCAAGTACTCTATGCCCTTCAATCTCAAAAACATATCAGGACTATCTGGAACATATCCAAACTTCTTCTTAGTTTCTAAAGGATTTTCCTTTGTATCAATTCCATTTATTTTTATAACACCGCTATCTTGAGATGCTATACCTGTTATCATTTTTATAGTTGTTGTCTTTCCTGCGCCATTAGGCCCTAAAAAACCAAATATTTCTCCATCTTTTATGTTTAAATTTAAGTCATCAACTGCCTTATAAGTTCCGTTATAACTTTTAGTAACATTACTTAATTCTATCACGGTTACCCGCCCCCTCTTTTTGGTTAGTCATAGTATAATTTTACAACTTATTATTACCAATATAAATTAAATATTTCTTAATTGTTAATTTATATTGAATTTATTATATTACAACTCCCTCCAGTAATCAAGTATCGTTTATTATAAAAAGAGTTATTTCATACTATTTATTTAAACCATAAATTAACTAAAGTCACAGCCATTAATATAGCAACAATATCTGCAGTTATGGCTGCAAAAAGAGTGTGCCTTATCTTTTTAACCTTTACTGAACCATAATAAACTGTAAGAGTATAAAATATAGTTTCTGTAGAACCCATGATTATTGATGCTATAAGGCCTATAACAGTATCAGGACCATACTGCTTTATTATATCTGTAAAAATCCCAAGAGCTCCGCTTCCTGATAGGGGCTTTATCAGAATAAGTGGCATAACTTCTGGAGGGATTCCCATTCTATAAACTAAAGGATTTAGAAAATTTATGAGATATTCAAGCATCTTAGAATCTCTAAAAATCCTTATTCCAATAAGAATAGCAAGAAGTGACGGAAATATTTTCACACATATCTTTATACCATCCTTTGCGCCTTCTACAAAAACTTCGTAGACCTTTACCTTCTTTATGATTCCATATACCACTATAAAAACTATTATTAATGGTATTATGGATGACAATAAATATTGAAATATATCTTTCATCCTCTACCCTCCTAAAAGTATCTTTCCATTACTTTGCACACGATGATTCCCACTAAAGCAGCTGTTCCTGTAGCAAGCATTGCAGGAATTATTATTATACCTGGAGCAGTGGAACCTTGAGCTGCTCTCAATGATATAACAGTAGATGGTACAAGCTGTATGCAAGCAGCATTAAGCACAAGGAATAAAATCATATCATCACTGGCTTCTCCTTTTTTAGGATTAAGCCTATCCATTTCCTCCATAGCTTTTATTCCAAAAGGTGTGGCAGCATTTGAAAGCCCCATCATATTTGCAGTTAGATTCATTACGATAGCACCTAATGCTTTAGAATCCTTTGCCGCATCTTTGAATATAAGTTTTAAAAAAGGCCTAAGTGCCTTTGCTAGTTTGTCCATAAGACCGCTTTTCTCAGCTATCTTCATGACTCCACACCACATGCACATAAGTCCTATCATTCCAAAAATCAATTCTACAGTAGAGGTGGCAGCCCCAACTATCCCTTCTGAAAGCACTTGACCCTGTCCCGTGAAGATACCAAATATGACTCCTATGAGAATCATAAAAAACCATATGTAATTTATCATATTACATCCTCCTAAATCATTTACTTTCTAAATAATATGATTGAGGTTTTAAAGTTATTAAGGTTGCATTTAAATTAATACAGTGCTACCATATTAAATATGGTTTTATCCCATAATTTTGGAGGTTTCTATGACGGTAATGACGATTAATGATATAATGGAATTCATCGAAAGTGAGTATAATATAATAAACAGCACTCCTTGTGAAATTTGTGGAGGGAGTTTTGTAGCTGAAAAGAAACTCTTAGCTCTTGTAGATGATGTACCATTTGATGTTTGTAACTGTACTTGTGAATATTGTGGTCATAAAAGGAGTTTTTCATTTACAGCACCTTTTATACCATCTTTAGATAATGAAGAACTAAAAAACAGATTAAATTAAAGGAGACAAATACATATGAATGAAAACTCTTTAAAACTGGCTCAAAAAGAAGTAGATGAAGCTTTAGAGGCTATAAAAGCTATGGAGGATGGTTTAGATAACGAATCTCTATGCAAAGATACAGTAAAAAAGAATTTCATGCTTCTTTCTTCAAAAGTTGAGCATTTAGAGGAATTATTAAGAAAAGAAGGTATCCTATAGAATTTTATATTTTGATATGATATAAAGGGAAAGACCACTTACCTAAGGGTAAGTGGTCAGACTGCTGACAAAGTGTCAGCAGTCTTTAATTTTATACAAATATGTAATATAATTTAAGATATATTAATTTATTACATGGAGGTTTTACCAATGATAAACGAAAGAAGAGAAGCACAAAATGAAATGGAATTTGATAATATAGTTCTTCAAGCTATGGAAAAAGGATTAGTTGGTGGTAAAATCCTTTATTCTGATTCAACTCATATAAAAGCAAATGCTAACAAGAGA